>CALFIA010000060.1 GCA_937876275.1 uncultured Actinomycetes bacterium
CGTAGCGTCGCTTTCATGACCATGCGTGATGCGCACCCGACCGTCTCGACTGTCGGCCACTTCCTTGAGCTCCCCAAGGGGCGACACCCCACCAACCGACTCGTCACCGACTTCGCGCTCACTAGGGGCTAGCGTGCAGTTATGGGGGCCTCTTCCGTTGATGGGTATCGAGCACTGATGAGTCCCCCAATCACTCGACACCTCGAATGAGCCCAGAATCCGAGCGGCGCCATGACCTTCTGCGTGAGCTCGCCTCCCTCGACACGGGCGACCTCCTCGAACGCCTGTGCCAGTTGGCCATCACTCGCGTTCCCTGTGATGGCGCAGCAGTAGTGGTCACCGCGGCAGGCATACCCGCCGGGGTTCTCGCCAGCGCCGGCGATTGCGCCAGAACTCTGACCGAGGCCGAGTTCGAGCTCGGCGAAGGTCCCGCATTTGAGTCCACCCGCGCAGATCGCCTCGTGCATGTCGATCATCTCGACGCGACGACTACCGCAAGCTGGCCCGTCGTGGGTTCACTTCTCATGCAGGCAGGAATCTCAGCGCTCTCCACCTTCCCCCTTCGACTAGGCGCAATTCGCCTGGGCGTTGCCCACGTCATTCGCCTGGACGCCGGCCCCTTGACCGATGACGGGTTCGCGACCGCCCGCGTCATCGCTGACCTGATGACCGACGCCGTGCTCTTCCTGCAGGCCGGGCTCGTGAACGAGGAATTCGATGATCTTCTCTCGGCCGCCGGAAAGGATCGTCTGCGCGTGCACCAGGCAACCGGCATGGTGGCCGAGATGCTCGGATGCCCGATGCCCGATGCCCTCGCGCGCATGCGCGCGCGTTCCTATGTCGAGGGAATTCCGCTTTCCGATCTCGCCACTCAGATTATTGAGCGCAAGGTGGAGTTCAGCCATGACGACTAATGCAACACAGTGGCACGACCAACGGAGGAACCATGCCTGATGCCCGCACCGAGCTCCCCGCTGCACTGGCCACCTTGGCCGAGGCCCTCGTCACGGATTTCGACTTCGTTGATCTCGCACACTCGCTTGCCCGCTCGACCGTCGCTGCACTTGATGCCGCAGCGGCTGGCGTCATGGTCGTCGATCGCAGCGGTGAACTACAGGTCGTCGCCGCATCAAACGAAGACGCCCACGTACTCGAAGTCTTCGAACTCCAACGGCAGCAAGGCCCGTGCTACGACAGCTGGATCACGGGTCAGGCCATCAGTGCCTCAGATCTCGCTTCTCACGTGACCTGGCCCGACTTCGTGGCCCAAGCGCTCGAACTCGGCTACACCTCCGCCTGCGCGGTACCTCTTCACTTTCGAGGTAACGGTCTCGGCGCACTCAATGTCTTCTGGAGCTCCCCGCACGAGATCACCTCGGCAGATCTCCACGCGGCGCAGGCCCTGGCCAATCTGGCCGCCGTCGGTCTCGCCCAGCAGGCCGCTCCGGTAAACCCTCGAGACCTTGCTGAGGAGGTCGAGTCCGCGATCCACGGACGTATCGCAATCGAGCAGGCCAAGGGAATGCTGGCAGTCCAGGCGGGCATCACTCTTGAAGCTGCATTCGAATTGATGAGCGACTTCGCCCACAGTAGGCAGGTCTTCGTCCGCGCGGTCGCCCGTGACGTCGTGGAGCGACGGATTACCGTAGCGCAGATGTAGAGCTCTTACAGACTTTCGCGTCAGCAATCAGATCGCGGGAGCCGCGGCCAGAGCAGCTTCTGCTACTGACGCCTGGTGCGCGCGTGCAAGTGCTGCCGCCTGCCCACGCCCGTCAACGCCCAAGGTGCGGTAGATCGCCATGGTCTCCTGACGAACAGTTGACTCACTGAAGCCGACTTCATGCGCGATCTGCGCATTGGTGCGCCCGGCACAGATGTGATCGAGCACAACTGCTTGCCGCGCAGTGAGCTCGGCAATACCGGACGCACGACGGCGATCGGGAGCGGCAGTAACTCCGGCGGCGGACTGACGACGGTCAGCAGTGGACCACCGGGTGTGACTCGACCCGATAGCAAGTTGAAGTCGCACGTATAGCGCGATGAGAGCGACCACCGCCTCAAAGTCGGCTGTCAGTGGTGACTCTGCAGTGTGCTCGTCGAAGAAGAGCTGAA
>CALFIA010000061.1 GCA_937876275.1 uncultured Actinomycetes bacterium
GGACCACTCCCAGTGCATCGGGCTGACCTGCACGAACTCAATCGGTGCCGAAGCGATCACGCGACCCTCGTCGAGGACTACCACCCGTGCGTTGGTGATCTCCGACAGGGAATCGAGGTAATCCGACGTTGAACCGTGCAGTCGATCATCGGCGACCGACGTCAACTGGTGGCAGTAGCGCCGCTGAGCGAGAGGCACACGCGAGAGGCCCTGCAGTGTGACGTCGAGCCACCAGTCAGCCTCATGCCCGTCCACCTCGCCGGTGGGATGATCAGTAGTGCACACCCACAGCTCGCTGCCACCACGCATGTGCACGGTTCCATCGACGCTCGCAGCCCAGCGGATGAATCTCATGGCGCGGCGAATGCCGTGGAGATCATCAATGAGCAGGTGATACACCGCGACGCGTAGCAGAGGAGCCAGTTCAGAGGCTGGATCAAGTTTCAACCCACGCAGGTACTCGCGTAACTGATCAGCCACCGGTGCCGCCACGGAGTCATCGGAGTCAAGGATCACCGCCAGATAGCCGGCGAGATCTTCGTTCAGGAAGCGAAGCGTGGCCGCATCCCGGCAGCGTTGGTCAGCATCGACCGCTATAAGCGCGTCGATACAGCGGTTTACCTCAAGACGATCGCCGAGGGTGCGGATCAGCCAGCGCCTGCGGCCGGTCGTGAGTTCCTCGCCGAGGCGGTCGACGTGACGCAGGTACACAGACTCAGGCACCGTCGCAATACCTTGAGCCCCCAGTAACGCCGAGGTGGCGAAGAGGAAATCCGAGGCTACGAATCTCGAATCGAAGGTCAGATGTTGCCTGGTCAGAAATTCTCGACGATACAGACACCCGGTCGAAGCAGCCTCGGAGAGCAGGCCGGGGTTCTCAGCCACCGAATGAGCGCCCTTTGCCAGGTAAACCCATTCGCGCACCCGCTGCCGCATCCCCGTGCGATCTTCCATGAGTTCAGTGACTCCGGTGCTCAGCTCGGCTCCGTGCTTCTCAGCGGCAAGAAGGAGATTCTTCGCGGCATGAATCTCAAGCTCGTCGTCGCTATCGCAGAACATGACCCAGGTGCCGCGAGCTTCCACAAGCCCGCGATTTCGGGGAGCCGCCGCCCCACCTGAATTGCGTTCCTGACGAAAGACTCGAAAACGCGGATCCTGCTCCGCAACTCGCATCGCTAATTCATACGACCCATCGGTCGAGACATCGTCGACCACAACGAACTCGATCGACGCCAGCGTCTGGCGTGAAAGCGAGCGCAGCGCTCGAGCCAGCCTGTTGACGTCATTGTGCACGGCCACGATGACCGTGACGTCCGGCATCATCTCGCTCACGCGGAGCCTCGGATTCGCTGTGCGGCCACGATGAGCTCGGCAGCCCTGGCGTCGAAGCTGTGCTCAGTGGCGATCCGTGCAGCATTCATCAATCGACTCGACTGATCAGCGAAGGAGGCCTCAAGAGGTGCGTGAAGGATTTCGCGAAGATGCTCCGGGGAAGAATAGGTGACGACGGCGTCACCGAAAACCTGCTCTAGCCCGGCAGCCTGGTCGCTGATCACGCGCGCTCCGCTGGCAACAGCGTCGAACAGACGATTGGAAAGGAAGCCTTCGTCAGCCATCTCTCGCCAATGATCATTGAGCACTACGCCCGCAGAGGCGTAGGCAACAGGAAGCTGGTCATTGGGCAGGAACTCTCCGCGAATGAACTCTGCCGGGATGAATTCACTCCAGCCCACCCCGTAGACGCCGAGCGGAATACTTGCAGCAATCGCGTCACGCACGATTGGTCGGTACTCGCCCCGCGTGGAGCCAACAAAGAGATAACGCTCTCCCGAGTCAGCAGTGCCCGCCGCCGGCGTGAATCGCTGCGGATTCGTGGCCTGCAGGAGGCTCGAGACCTTTCCCTGCTTCCATGTTGCACTCGCCGCAAAGGTCTCGTCGTACTCGGCGATTTCGGAATCATCGACTAACTCCGGATGTGAGATCACCCAGAGCAGCCAGGTATTTCCTGCACGCCGAGGTGTCACCCGCCTGAGGCCGCGCAGCACAAGTACGACGTCATCCTTGTCACGAGCTTCGGTGTTCGCTCCCCCGCGAAACACCAGCCGAGCGTCTTCGCCTTGGCGATTGAGCGCATCGACAAGATCTCGGCCGAACCAGGTGTCACCCCACTGCTCGCCGGCCTCGCCACTCGGCGAGGAGACCACGACAGCCCACTTCAGCCGACGGGCGCGTCGGAACCAGGCCATCAGGAGTCCCGCCCTGCACCGCCGCGCAGGAATCCCGCGCCCCAGGACAAATGCATCGTGCCGTAGACGATGGGGAGCCAGACCGTCGAGTTGAGCGTGAGTCGTGGAGAGCTGGCAGCACTGACGGCACTCGCGATGAGGTTAGCCAGCACGTAGCCGACCGGCGGGATCAGGCCGAGAAGAACGAGCCACTGCTGGCTGATCGCCAAGCCCAGGATGAACATCAGCAGACCGACAGCGATGGCCGCGACGGCCACCGGGGCAGCCAGATAGCGCAAGGACAATGTGTCGGGATGACGTCTGACGACCTCACGCCGCCAGCGTCCGTAATCGTGGTACTGCCGCGCTAGCGCGCCCACCGTCGCGCGCGGACGGTACGTCACCAGCATCGCCGGAGTGAACCAGATGAGCCCGCCTGTCTCGCGAATGCGTAGGTTCATTTCCCAGTCCTGCGCGCGCACCATGGTCTCGTCGTATCCCCCGACCCGATCCAACGCACTGCGACGGAATGTGCCGAGATACACGGTGAGTGCCGGACCTTCCTCACCTCCGACATGAAAGGACGCGCCGCCCACACCGAACTTCGAGGTCATCGCACGTGCCACCGCGTTGCCGAAATCGGTGACGCCTTCAGCGGCCATGATGCCGCCCACGTTGTCAGCACCGGTGCGCCCGAGGGTTTCCACTGCAACAGCCACGTAATCGGTCGGGATCATGGCATGGCCGTCGACGCGCACGATGACCTCGCCTGTCGATGCGGCAATAGCGGCATTCAAGCCGGCAGGGGTTCGCCCGGTGGGATTGTCCACGACTGTGACGCGACTATTTGTCCGCTGAAGTTCGTCAGCAACCTCACGAGTGCGATCCTTCGATGGGCCGACGGCGATCACGACATCGATCACGCCTTCGTATTGCTGATCCAGAATTCGTCGGACGGAGTCAGCGAGATGGAGTTCCTCGTTGATCACCGGCATGATCACGGTGACATTCGGTGAGCTACTCATCAGCCGTACCGAATTCTGCGTGCGAGAGCAGGCCTGGCCAGGAGCCGGCGTTCTTCGTCAGGAAGTGCTCGTCGCTCACTATGGCCGTGTGACCCGCTCCCCGACGCACGTAGATGTAGCCGAGACCGGTCGTGCGGTACACGAGTGCGCCTGCAGCCAGGAACGCATCGAGCAACCCACGGTCGATGTGCTTCTCCATCGGTCGCCAACCACCGATCTCATCGAGATCAGCTCGGGAGACCAGCATGGTTCCGCCTGCGACAAAATCAGCAAATCTCTCTGCGCCGTACGCAGGCCTGAAAACCGTCAGGTCTGCGGATTCGATTCGCACGAAATCCAGTGCCTTGCCGGTGACCTGAGCCGCTGAGTACATGCGCGCCAGCACGAGATCCCAGATGTGCTCGGGGCCGTAGAAGTCGTCGTCATCAACCTTCGTGATCAACTGACCCTCGGCGAAATCGCACGCCTGCTGCATGGCGCTTCCGAAGATCACGTCACTGCCAATCCGCACAACGCGAACCTGGTGGGGGTGGTCAGCAATCGCCTTCGATACCTGCTCGTCGCTAACGCGATCGCCGTGCAGCGCAAGAACGATCTCCAGACGCGGGTAGCGCAGGCCGGCAAGTTGAGCCATTGCGTGCTCGAGAAAATCTTCGCGATGGGTGAGCAATACCGCCGAGACCGACGGCCAGTCGTTCAGTCGGGCGGCCGGCGTTTGCGATCGCAATGAATGTCGACGAGCTCGGAGGGATTCCACCTGCCAGCCCAGAAGATCATCAGGGGCGGGGAACTCTGTCTCGATCTGGCGCACGACGACACCACAGGCCTCGAGTTGATGACGGGTCCGCGCATCGATGTCCGGCGCGATGATCCCGGTAGTGGTGCGCAAGGCCGCCACATCTACCGCCGACAGCTCAGTTCCGTAGCGAGGCAGGGGGATGACGTGGGCTGGCACGTCGGAGCGGCGTCCCACCGGACGATGGATTGTCGGATCGACATCCCAATCAGACTGCTCAATGACGAGATCGGCGTCGCGACCAGGCGCCGCATTGACGCAACCGGCCAGTGCAGCAACGCGACCTAGGGGCGCGTGACCTACGGCAACACTCGAGTAGTGATTCAGAGACAAGGTGGGCCGCAGGACTCTTACCGCCGCGGCCAGAGCAACTGACGCGTCAACCGAAGGAGAGAAATGGAGTCGAAGACGTACGCCATCGCTCTTGGCCTTGAGATCGAATGCGGCCACCTCGGCAAGCTCCGGGGTGCCAGACCAGCCCTTCGGCGGCTTCCAGGTACCGAGTCGGACCTCGAGTTCGGAAAGCTGGCCGGCACCTGCCGCAAGCCCGGTGCACTCCTGCAGGGAGTGAACACCCGGAAGATCAACGCGCCAGTGGGCACCCTTCTGACGAACCCGTACCCCCGCCGGCCATGCAGGCAGCGTCGAGGGGTGCGCAGTCACGGGTTCACTGTAACGGCGGCGCCTTAGTTCATGCGGGAGAGCAACTGCTTGGCCATCACGATTCGCTGGACCTGGTTAGTGCCCTCATAGATCTGGGTGATCTTGGCATCACGCATGTAGCGCTCCACCGGCCAATCGCGGGTGTAACCGGCGCCGCCGAGAACCTGCACGGCATCGGTGGTGACCTCCATCGCGACGTCAGAGGCGAAGCACTTGGCAGCAGCACCGAAGAAGGTGAGATCAGCATCGCCACGCTCGCTCTTGGCAGCAGCGGCGTACACGAGCTGACGTGCAGCCTCGATCTTCATCGCCATGTCGGCGAGCATGAACTGGATCGCTTGGAAGGAAGAGATCGACTTTCCGAACTGCTGGCGATCCTTGGCGTAGGCAGTCGCGACATTCAGTGCACCTTGTGCAATACCGAGCGCCTGGGCGCCAATAGTGATGCGGGTGTGATCGAGGGTGCTCATGGCTGTCTTGAAGCCAGTGCCTGGCTCGCCCACGATTCGGTTGGCCGGGATGCGGCAGTTGTCGAACAAGATCTCTCGGGTCGGCGAGCCATGAATGCCGAGCTTGCGCTCAGGAGTGCCAAGCGAGAATCCCTCGTCATCGGCGTGGATGACGAAGGCCGAGATCCCACGTGGCCCTGCTGACGGATCGGTCACTGCCATCACTGTGTAGTAAGTCGACTCCCCTGCGTTGCTGATCCAGCTCTTCTGCCCGTTGAGCACCCAGGCGTCGCCATCGGCCACTGCCCGAGTCTTCATTGCGGCAGCATCGCTGCCGGCCTCTCGCTCACTGAGTGCGTACGAGAACATCGCCTCGCCCGAAGCAACCTGCGGAAGGTAGCGCTGGAGAAGGTCATCATCAGCCGCAATCATCAGCGGCAACGTGCCCAGCTTGTTCACAGCAGGAAGCAGGCCGGTCGACGCACACACGCGCGAGAGCTCTTCGATCACCAGGCACGCAGCGAGAGCGTCGCCACCCTGGCCGCCGAACTGCTCAGGAATGTGAATGGCATGCAAGTCGGCCGCCACAAGGGCGTCGTAGACGTCGCGGGGGAAGATGCCGGTCTCATCGATCTCGGCCGCGCGAGGGGCCACCTTCTCGTCGGCGAACTGCGCCACGGCCTCACGCAAGGCCTGATGCTCCTCCGGCAGGGCGAAAAGGGTGAAGTCCGGATTGGCGGCCAGGCCCACGATGCTCCTCAAAACTTGTCAGACACCACAGTTACACCCCTAGCGTAGACGTTCGGCTAGGAGACCGTGCCCGATAGCCTTCTGGCATGGCTCCACGACTGTCTGTCATCGGTACCGGCTACCTCGGCGCGACCCACGCCGCATGCATGGCCGAACTCGGCTTCGAGGTCATTGGCGTCGACGTTGACCCCGCCAAGGTTGAGCTGCTGCGCAGTGGTCGAGTTCCGTTCTACGAGCCCGGGCTCGATGAGGTGCTGGCGCGAAACATCGAGGCCGGCCGACTGACTTTCACCACCAGCTTTGAGGAAGCCGGCGCCTTCGCTGACGTGCACTTCATCTGCGTGGGCACCCCGCAGCAGGCCGGATCCCACGCCGCCGACATGACTCAGGTCTTCGGCTCCATTGCCGCACTCACCCCTCACCTGAAGTCAGGCGATCTCGTGGTCGGTAAGTCAACGGTTCCGGTCGGGACCGCCGACACCATTGCGGCAAATCTCGCCTCCGTCGACGGCGTTGAGGTTGCCTGGAATCCGGAGTTCCTTCGCGAGGGCTTCGCCGTCGAAGACACCTTGCATCCTGACCGTCTCGTCGTCGGCGTGCGTTCGGAGCGCAGCGAGCAGATCCTGCGCGAGGTCTATGCACCGCTCCTTGCGGAAGGCATTCCGTTCCTCGTCACTGACTTCCCGACAGCTGAACTCGTCAAGGTCGCCGCGAACTCCTTCCTCGCGACGAAGATCTCCTTCATCAACGCCATGGCCGAGGTGTGCGAGGCAGCCGGTGCCGATGTCACCAAGCTGGCCGAGGCGATCGGCCACGATCCGCGGATCGGCAATCGCTTTCTCGCCGCAGGCCTCGGCTTCGGCGGCGGCTGCCTGCCCAAGGACATCCGTGCCTTCATGGCCCGTGCCGGCGAGATCGGAGCAGAGGAGGCCCTGACCTTCCTCCGCGAGGTCGATCAGATCAACCTTCGACGTCGTGCGCACACCGTTGATCTCGCTCGCGCAGCGGTCGGTGGCAGCTTCGACGGAAAGAAGGTTGTCGTCCTCGGTGCCGCATTCAAGCCCGACAGCGACGACGTGCGCGATTCACCGTCGCTTGCTGTCGCCGCGACCATTCACAACGAGGGCGGCAACGTCACCGTGCATGACCCCAAGGCACTCGCGAATGCAGCGCGCATCTACCCGAAGCTCGGATACGAGCAAGACGTCATGACCGCGCTCACCGATGCTGAGCTGGTGCTCCATCTGACCGAATGGCGCGAGTATCGCGAGCTTGACCCGGCCAAGGTCGCAGCCGTGGCAACTGCGCTTCACGTGATTGACGCACGAAACACGCTGGAACCAGCGAAGTGGCGGTCTGCCGGCTGGAGCTACCGCGCACTCGGTCGTCCGACCGCATGAACGAGCCCGATCGCATCCGCGAGGTGCTCGATAACTCGAGCCTGTGGTTCGTCGTAGGTCTCGGCAACAACCCCGAACGCGTCGCCTACGGAGTTGCGAAGGTTATCCAGTCGCACGGCAAGCGCGTGATCCCGATCTATCCGCGCGCCGAGGTCGTGCATGGCGAGCAGGGCTTCGCGACAATCGCGGAAGCCGTTGAGGTGCACGGTGCACCCGATGTTGTGGATATGTTCGTGAACTCCGAGCGCGT
>CALFIA010000062.1 GCA_937876275.1 uncultured Actinomycetes bacterium
GCAGGCCGTAAATATCCAGTCCTCTAAGGCTCAGGACAACATCACTGTCGATCCCCCCACGATGCCCGCGTGGTCGATTGCTGCGCCGATCGTGATGAAGGCGGGTAGCAACCTGACCCTCGCCGGAACCGCAATCTCAGGCTCACCGGTCGTATTCAGTGAGCAGGGGCCGTGCTACATCAACGGCTCAGTTCTCTATGCACCGTCCGCGGGTTCGTGCCAAGTCACGGCAGTCTCTGCTTTTTTTTTTAATGATACGGCGACCACCGAGATCTACACGGTGACTGTCACGGCACCGCCGAAGAAGGGCTAAGCCCACCAGAACGATCGAGAGGCCCCCGGCACCGCCGGGGGCCTCTCGAATGTCTAGTGATGTCCCTTAACTAGCGCCGCGACCCTTAATCTTTCGAAGCGGCGCAGTGACCTTCCAGCTGCGGGTGCCCTGAATGAAGTCGAGCTCGGCGCGCAGTGCATCGGCCGCAGCCTTGAGTGCGATGTTCTGAGTTGCAAGGTCATCAGAGCGAAGCACCACGAAAGACCGAATGCCAAGGAAGCCCTCGATGGAATCAGTTGCATCGGTCACCGTAAGGGTCACTTGAGCTGGCTCGCCGGCCTTGCCGTCGCCGAGGGGAAGGGTGATGACTGAGCCGAGGTAGACCTCTTCGCGCACAGGGCCGCCAGGGCCGACCGCATCGATCTGCACGACTCCGGGCATGGAGCGCGTCGAGATAAGGATGCTCAACGGGCCATCGACTGGGCGGGTGAGGCGGAAGTCGGCGCGGCGACCAGGGCGGATCTCGTTGCCCCACACCTGCGGCGAGCCGAAGGTGCCGATCACTGCGGCATCGACAACCTCGAAGTCATCAGCGCCACGCGGCTGTCGCAGCATAGGGGTCAGGCCCTCACGCTGCACGTGATCGAGGTACTGATCGGCATGGCCGGCATCAGGCGCCTGACCACCGACAGCAAGCACGTATTCACGGCCAAGTTCGATGCTCGGGTACATCGGCTTCCTCGATTCAGTGGAGACGGCGTAAGTGACATCGCGCATGATCGCGTCGGTGACCTGTTGCCAGGTGATGTCATGGAAGTTGTCTTCGATGTTCTTCTCGATCCTTGCGCGGTTACTCGAATCCATTCCGTCGCGCTCGATGACCGCGACGAAGTCATTCACATCACCTGAGGTGAAGTAACTGGCGAGGTTTCCGCCAGCCTCCGGGAGCGAGGAGTTATTCGCGACGATCGCTACCTTGCCAAAAGCAAGGCTTTCTGAGACCGGCAAGCCCCAACCCTCGTAGCGACTGGGGTACACGGTGAACTGAGCATTCGCGTAGAAGCGAGCGAGCTCTTCGTCGGTCACGCTGTTGGAAAGAACAGACACCTTGCCCGAAAGGCCTTGCGTAGCAACGTATTCATCGAGGAAGGCATTGGCGTTCCAGCCAAGGCGGCCAATGCATACGAGATCGGGCACGTTCTCGGTGCCATGCTTGGCGATCAATGCTTTCCATGCGTCGAGAGCCAGCATGTGGTTCTTGCGTGACTCGACCGTGCCGACGAAGAGCGCGTAACCACGCGGCCACGGGGACTCACTCGTGTCGAACTGACCAGGTTTGAGACCGCAGGGGAGGCCGGTGACCTCGCCGCGCGGAGCTACTTCCCCGTGGTCATTCGCATACTTCGCGAAATCGTTCGCGCTCGACTGCGAGATGGCCGGAACCGCTGACGCCGTCTGAATCACGAGAGTGAGATAGCGCTCGAAGAGTCGATTGACAGCGGCGGTGTGACCAGTCTCGAGCACCGGAGTCAGGTCGTAAAGGAGGTAAACGCTCTTCGCGCCCTTGGCTGCAACATCGCGCGCGGCGAGCATCAGCGCATCGTTGATCCACACTGCGCCGAGATAGACCATCACCGTCTCGGAGTTGATCTCAATGGGGTTCGCAGTGTGGGCACGGTTGAGGGCCGCACTGGCTGCCGCGGCAATGGCATCGCGATCTGGTGCGGGATTGTGGCTCGCGGCGCCTGTCATGATCAGCGCCTGGGTCTCGCCCGCTGTCAGGGCGACGAAGACGCCTCGAGGGCGATCCAGGATGACGGCGGCCGCGGGGGCTGAGGCGTTGTCGCCGAGCATGAGCGGGGCGGTTTCGGCAATTACCCGCTGCACCCCGGAGACCGATTCACGGCGCTGGAGGAACTCGACTAGGTCGGTCACGTCCAGCAGCAGCATGGGGCAAGCCTAGGCCTGGAGCCAGGAGGCCCATCTGAGCGTCCAATCTTCGGGTTATCCCTAAATCTGAACTCTGTATGTACGGGAGGTGAACAATTGTCCCTCAAATGGGGGTACCCTCAAGGCTTCCACGGGGGAAACGCGCTCTCGGGCGCCTGGCCCCTGGAGGCGCAGATGCTGGACCCGCGTGGATCCGCGCACGGGAGCCCTTCCGGCGCTTACTTTGCCCCACAACGCCTATTCCCTCGATTCGCCGGCGCGATGAATCTGGCTTCGCACGTCCCTGGTGGCCTTGCTCTTGGTTCTGCCTGGCTCAGGCCGATCGCCGAACATGATCTGCAGAGTGACTTCGAGCGGCCCTCAGCCTCCCAACTCGCCCTTGCCTCGGTGGCGGTCACGGGCTTTCCGCGCACTGGCTCGACCTATTTCAGTTTCTTAGTGAACGCTGCATTCGCGAATGACTCTGCCTGCTGGAAGAGCCACGACGCTTTCGCCTTTGCCGGCTATGCCGCGGCTGGTGTGCCGGCGGTGCTGACTTTGCGGGAACCGATCGGCACGGTCACCTCGTGGTCGATCTACAACTCTGATATTCCCTCGATCTGGCTGATGAAGCGACGACTTCAGACCTACTGTGCCTGGCATCGCGAAGTACTGCGCAACACAAAGCATCTGTCGGTCACTATCGCTCGGTTTGAGGAATTCACTCTCGATCACACAAGGCTCATCACCGAACTCAACCCCGCGGTCGAAACTCAATCGGCCGAATTCGGTTTTGATATTGATGAGTTCAGCGAGCGAACCAACCAGCACGATTTGCCGGCGACGCAGCGACACCTTCCTTGCCCTGAACGCGATGCTGTGAAGCGTGAATACCAATCTATTCTCGACTCAGGCTCGCTTTTGCCCTTGCTCTTGTCGGCTCAAGAACTTCACTACGAATTATGGATACGTGCCGAGAGCGACACTGTGACCAACAGCGAAGCTTCAGTGGTCGAGGCAGAGGCAAGCTAGAGCGACGCGCGGAGGATGTGAGTCCGACTCAGCTGCTTCCACAACGCGGGCGTTGCGCATTGCGCCCGGAGAATGGTGCTGAGATCTTTCGCCTTCTGCATGCCGGCACCAAGGTTCGCCGCTCGGGCCTTGGCCTTTGCTCCAGCGCCCATGGCCTGCGTGCCGGTATCGAGGCCTACCTGCTGATCGCCCTGCACGCGGTAGTCGATCACTGATTCGGTTTCGATGAGCATGCCGAGGCGCACGGTGGCAAGCAGGCTCCACCAACGGTCATGCAGCCAGCCTGCGGGGATTTCCTGAGCCGCGAAGTAATCGGGCTTGAGCGCGCTGGCGCCGCCGGTGGCAAGTGAATGCTTGAGGGCGTACTTCAGTTGCTGTTCTGCTGGCAACTCATTCCAGTTCGCGGCAACGGGGAAGGTGGTGCGCAATGTGCCACCGATGGGGGTGTTGGTGTCACCGACGAGGGTTCCGTCGGAAGCGACCATCAGTGCTTGGGGGTTGCTCATGAGGATCTCGGCCTGGCGTTCGACTCGTGTTGAGTGCCAGATGTCATCGTGATCGCCCAGCACGACGATGTCGGCACCCCTGGCTTCGCGAATGCCTTGCTGGAAGTTCTGGGCAATGCGGGTGAGGGTCTCGGTTGCAGTTGTGGTGGCCTTGATCGGCGTGATGTTGTATTCGCTCAGGATCTTTTCTGTGGCATCTGTGGAGTTGTCGTCAATGACGATGATGGGATCGGGCTTGCGCGTCTGATTCGCGATGCTGTCGAGGGTGGCCTTGAGCCAGCGCTCGGAGTTATGGGTGACGAGAACCGCGGCGATCACGAGTGCGCCTTCGTGCTCGAGCCGCCCTTGCCCCTCGTGGAGTTCGGCCTCTTTCCTTTCTCGGTAAGCATCGTGATCGCGAGTTTCTCGTAGTCGTCGGTGACCGAATCCCACTGGTAGGCATCTCGAATGCGCTGCTTCTCGATGGCCGGGAGTTCGGCGAGCTTGGCATCGAGCTCGTGATTGGCAATCTGGTTGAAGATGGCGATCAGGGCATCGGCGTCGGGCCAGAAGAGCGCGGTGTTGGCGGTGACCTCGCGATTGAACTCGACGTCGTAGGCGAGAACCGGTGCGCCGGCGCCCATCGCGCGCAGCAGTGATGGGTTCGTGCCGCCGACTGAGTGACCGTGAATATAGGTGGCGGCATTGGCGTAGAGCTGATCGAGAAGTTCTTGGTTGTAGATTCCGCCGGTGAAGCGAATGCGCGGGTCACTCTTCGCTGCGTCATGCACCTTGTCGACGTACCACTGGCTATAGGGAGCGCTGCCCACGACGATCAGCGGGCGCTGCTCAGTGCTCTCGCGATAGGCGTGCACGGCGTCAAGCACGTGATTCTCGGGCTCGAAACGTGCAACCACGAGGTGGTAGGCCTGCGGGGTGAGATCGAGCTCGGCAAGTCGATCACTGCCCGGCTCGATGACCTCAGCGCCGTAGGGAATCACAACGCAGGTTCGGCCGTAATCGCGCTGCACGTAATCGGCGATTGCCTGGGCGTCGGCGATGACCTTCTGGCCCCAGTTGATCGCCGCCTTCTCGGCCCAGCGGTAGTACTTCGCGCCGGTGCCACGCCACTTCTCGCGCTTGGACTCCAGGCCGTCCAAATGAATGGCGGTCGGGATACGCGCGGCCTTGAGCGGAGGCAGCAGCGGGGCGTTGCCGGCATTGAGCAGGAACACCACATCGGGGTGATCGGCGATGATCGAGTGAGCAGCGCTGATGGCCGTATGAGACAAGGTCTCGGCCATGCGATGGCGCACCGCGGGGGCGTTGACGAGCTTCATGCCCTCGTACTCGGTGATGCTCTGACCGGGGTTACGGCAATAGACAGTGACCTCGTGGCCGCGCTGCACAAGACGCTTGCCGATCTCCTCGACTGCCGTCTCGAAACCGCCATATTGAGCAGGCACACCGCGGGTGCCCATCATGGCGATCTTCATCTGCTCACGATAGCCTCACGGCGTGCAGGTCGAGCCGCTAGCCATCGAAGGTCTCTGGGAGATCACTCCGATTCTGCGACCCGATGATCGTGGTGTCTTCCTCGAGGCATTCAAGGCCGATGTGCTCAGCGAGGCGATCGGGCACCCCTTCACCCTCAAGCAGATGAACGTGTCGGTCTCGTCGGCCGGAACCGTGCGCGGCATCCACTTCGCCGACGTGCCCGTCGGCCAGGCGAAGTATGTGCAGTGCTTCTCGGGCGCGATCCTCGATGTTGTTGTCGACATTCGAGTTGGTTCACCCACCTTTGGGCAATGGGATGCAGTCGAACTGAATGCCACCTCGCGCAAGGCGCTCTACATCTCCGAGGGCCTGGGCCATGCGTTCTGCGCCCTGACCGACGATGCGACTGTCGGCTACCTCTGCTCGGAGCCCTACTCGCCGACCCGCGAGCATGGGATTCATCCCATGGATGCTGAGTTGGCGCTGCCGTGGCCCGATGGCACTGCGGCGCTGCTATCGCCAAAGGATGCAGCTGCGCCGACATTGGCTTCTGCGCTTGAGTCGGGTCTGCTGCCGTCGTACGACGAGTGCGTCGCCTTCCGTCGATCATTGGGGTAGTTCATGGATACCGAACTCTGCATCTCACGCATTCGGAATTCGTCGGAGACGATGCTGTCGCTCTACACACCAGACACTGCTGAACTTCCCGTGCCCGCATGCCCGGCATGGACCATGCGTGATCTGCTTCTGCACCTAGCGGATGTGCACCACTTCTGGGCGCTGACGATTCTAGAAGCCGACCCATCACGCGAGCTTCCTTTCGAGGCTGCGTATCCCGAGGGTGCTGACGTGATCGAGTGGGCGCGTTCGTGCACAGATGAACTGGTTGCTGCATTGCGTGCAAAGCCGTTCGACTCGCCGTGCCAGGTGTGGTGGGAGGAGCCGGCGATTGCCGGCGCAGTTGGTGAGCACCAGGTCTACGAGGCTGCGCTGCACTGCTGGGATGCACAGGGGGCCGTGATGACTCCGCCGGCCATCGATCTCGACATCTGCGTGGCGGGAATCCCCGAGTGGATCGATGTGCGCAAGTCGTGGATGACTGAGATGCCGTTGCCGCACATCACCTTCGAGACCACTGATGCGCCGGGCTCCTGGAGCCTGGGCGGTCAGACTGCGGGTGCTGTGACTGTTCGGGGAACCGCGTCGGATGTGTACCTGTACATGAACGGGCGACTTGGTGTTGATGCTCTCACTGTCTCTGGCGACGTCGAGGCTCTCGAAGCTTTCACCGAGCGCATGGAATACCTAAACGGGTAAAGCTTTTCACTACCGCGGATTGAGATTGATGCCCGGGATCGCCTTGGTGATCACGCGCAGCTTCGGGCCACTAGGCACCGCACCGGCCCACCAGGCAAGCGCCATCTGGCTCAGCGCGTACTCCTCCTTGCCGTACTTGTAACCCTCTTCGGCGTTGCCCGGCAGGTAGATATGGCCATCGGTGAAGCGCTGCTGCAAGGCATGCGTATCAGCGGCGTGGTCGAAGAGGAACTGCTTGGCGTTGGTGTCCTTGGGCGTGTAGATCGCGGCGAAGGAGTCGACGCCACAGAAGGTTGCGGGGCGACGCATGCCCCAGCCGACCTTCTGGGGGTAATAGATCTGGCCGCCCGGCTTGTAGCTGGTGCCACCGGGGGCGGCGTAGGGCGGTGACGGGAAGTCGAGCACCGCCAAGGCGCGATAGATGATGTCGGCGTTCAGGAACGCGGATTCAGGAACCGGCTGATTGCCCTGGCGCAGCATTGACGCACCCCACCACAGATGCAGCACGTTTTGGGTGTAGTCGGGGTTGACGATGCCGTGATTGGTGATCGTGCCATCCTCATTGGCATTGGTGCCCGGCAATGCCTGGCTGATGTTGACGCCGTTGATCACTTGGTTGTTCTTCAAATCACTCGGGCGAGCGAAAGCTGCGATGTTGTCTTCGACCAGTGAGCGCAGCCATTCATCGTGATGCGGGTGATTGGGCATCATCGCGAGGGCGAGTGCCGGGGCCGTGGAATCCCACGAGACCTCGTCAGCCTTCGAGTCACCGGGCGTACTTTCCTTGCCATTGCGATCGCGGAAATAGCGAGGGCCGCGGGCAGCGACATAGTCAGCCTCAGCCGCCACCATTGCGGCAACGTAACTGCGCTCCTGGACAGTCAGCTGCGGCCACAACAGCCACGCTGCCTGGCCTGCCGTTGATGCCCAGAGCGCTGACTGCCAACTGTTGCCCCAGCCGCCTGCACTGACTGCCCGATGGGCGCAGGCGATGCTGCGCAGTTGCCACTTGGCGAAGTTGAGCAGCTGCGCACGGGTGATGCCGTTGACGGTTGTCCACTTGCTGGTGGTCAGCATGATTGCCGCAGCCTGGGCCTCATTCGCTGCGCGGCGAATGCCTGACTCGAGATTCGCACCCACATTGACGATGTCGTAATAGGGCTCGTTGACTCGCCACTTCAGGCGGTTGGTGAGGTCATTGACCATTGCGTAGCGCAGGCCGTCTTGCACTGTCGCGAGGATCTGCTGACCGCCGGGCATGCTCGGGTTGCCGCGCAGCTTGGCCGGCGGCTTCACGGCGCCGGCGAGATCCTTCACTGACTTCTCAATGCCCATCGTGGTCGTCGGGCAATGACCAAGGGCGGTGGCGCGATTGCCGACAAGCGGGGTCTGGCCTGCCGCGATCGGCACGTTTGCCGTGGCGACCTTCTTGATCTTCTCCAGGCCATTGATCGCAACTGTCCAGGTGCTGCCCGTGACCGCTCCCGGGTCTGACTTTCCATCGGCATTCCAGTCACCAACGACGGGCGCTGCTGCAGGGTCACCGAAGGCGAAGCTCGCGACGATCGCATTGGCCTCGGGAGCAGGCTGCACGTCAATGGCCTTCGCGATCCACTTCGGGCGCTTTGTCTCGCCGGTGATGCGCAGGATCCAGGTGCCGGCACGCACCACGCCAAGATCGCTCTTGCCGTCGCCATTCCAATCGCCAACAACCGGGATATCGCCAGCCTGGCCGAAGTTGTCATCTGGCGCAGGCTTGCCAGTGCTCAGCTGCCACTTCCAGATGCCGTTGTTGAAGACACCGACATCGGCGATCGAATCCTTATCGATGAGGCCGACGACAGGAATGTCACCTGCCGCGCCGCCGAAGGTCGTCTTCTGGGTCCAGTGATCGGTGAGCACCGATACGTCAGTGGTGAACCATGCGCCGTTGGCGTAGTAGCCCGGGGTCATCAGGCCATCGCCATTCCAGTCGCCCATCAGCGGTACGCCGCTCACGCCGGGCATCTTCAAGGTGATCTTGGTGGTGGCACCGCCAATGGGGCCGTAGGTCACCCAGTCGCCCTTGGCGAGATCGGAGACTA
>CALFIA010000063.1 GCA_937876275.1 uncultured Actinomycetes bacterium
TCGACAATTCCGACAACGTCGAAGCCGCGCGATGCGAAGCCGCGGTAGGCCACGAGTGCGTTGCCCAGGTTGCCGAGACCGACGATAACTACGCCCCACGGAGTGCTCAGGCCCAGCTCGCGGCTGATGTGATAGCTCAAGAAGGCGACGTCGTAGCCGACGCCGCGCGTGCCGTAGGAGCCCAGGTGCGAGAGGTCCTTGCGCAGCTTTGCCGGGGTGACACCGCAATTGCGGGCGAGTTCATCCGAGGAGACGGTGGTGATTCCGGAGTCACTGAGTGACTTGAGGACCCGGTGGTAGATCGGAAGTCGCGCCACCGTGGCATCGGGAATACCGCGCGTCCGGGCTGCGGACAGCGACGAGGCGGAAGTCGACACGGGGCTCCAGTGCGGAAGGGATGAGCGCCTGGTGATGGGGAAGCTCGATGCCTAAGGGTAGAGATATGTGCACGAAGGCACAAAGTTGAGCGGTCGATTACGTCCGATTATCGGATAATACGCGGCGGAGACGCTCCTCATCAATGGTCCAGAAATCCACGGTCCGCCCGTCGACCTGCACCACGGGGATCTTTTCCCAGAATTCGTCGTAGAGGGCCGGGTCATCGAGGATCGATAGCTCCTCCCACGGCAGGCCAAGGTCGCCGCACACCCGCGCCAGCACCGCCTGAGCGTCCTGGCACAGATGACACTCGGGCTTGCCGATCAATGTGATGCGCACTCAGGCCCCGGCTTCCGAGACATCGCCGTAAACCTCGCGAAGACGACCCTTGGCCACCTTTCCCGCAGCTGAATGCGGGAGGGATTCGACGATACGCAAAGTCGTGGGCGTCTTGAATCGGGCGAGTCGGGTCGCGCAGAAGGCCAGCACATCGTCGGCGGTGACTTCGGTGCGCGGCACGACGAAGGCGAGTACACCCTCACCGGTGACGTCATCGGGAATACCGAGAACTGCGACTTCGGCGACCTGCGGCATCGACTCGATGACGACTTCGATCTCACGCGGGTAGACATTGAAGCCATTGACGAGAATCACCTCGCGGCGACGATCAACCAGATGAAGCGCGCCGTCGTCATCCGAGTACGCGATATCGCCGGAGCGGAACCAGCCGTGAGCATCCGGTCCACCTGCACCATCAGGCCAGTACCCGCGGAAGACAGATGTGCCGCGCACCCACACTTCGCCGGGATCACCGTCATCGACCACCTGACCCGAGTCGTCAACGAGCTTCACCTCGACACCGGGAACTGCGAGCCCTACTGAACCGGCGCGAGGGCGACCGTCGACCAGCGTGGTTGCCACGACCGGCGAGCACTCAGTCATGCCATAGCCCTCGAATACCTGCTTGCCACTCAGCTCAGCAAAGGCGTCGAACACGGCCGGCGGCAGCGGTGCACCACCACTCGAGAGGAGACGAACACCGGTCAGCGCCTGGCGAAGTCCGGGCACTCGCAACCAGGCCTGGTACATCGCGGGGGCTCCCGCAATAGTCGTAATCGACTCGGATGCCACGAGGCGCAGTGACTCAACCGGGTCGAATCGATCGACGATGACCGACGTCGCACCCGCCGCGACCGCGAGATTCAGCACGGTGTTCAGGCCATAGACATGGAACATCGGAAGAACTGCGAGAACGATGTCACCTGCCTGAACAGCTGACGGCGCCTCCAACGAGAGCAGTGACTCAGTGTTGGCGCGCAGCGCTCCATGCGTGAGCATCGCACCCTTGGGCCGACCACTCGTACCGGCGGTGAAGAGGAGCAGTGCAAGCGCATCACCGGACGTGGACATCTCCGCGAGCAGCGAGGACGAGTCGAAGAGCGAGTCCCACGCAGGCGTAGCGACGAGCGCGACCTCGCACGAAGGAACTGCGTCAGCGACCTCAGTGGCCACCGGTGACGTAGCCGTGGAGGCAATGATCAAGCGCACTCCGGCATCGGTGACAAGCACCGCAACCTCCGGAGCCGTATACGCAGGATTCATCGGTACGACACACAGCCCTGCACGAAGCGCACCGTAGAAGGCGATGACGAATTCGGCGGAGTTGCCGAGCAGCAGCCCGAGCCGATCTCCGGCATGCAGGCCATGACGCACGAGTCCGGCAGCAAAATGACTCACTCGGGCATCAAGCTCGGTCCACGTAAGTCGAGTAGTGCCATCGACGAGTGCGCAGCCCTGCGGGTCGCGTGCTGCTGACTCACGCAGGTACTCGGAGATATTCGCGTTGGCGTGAGGATGTCCGAGCACGCTGCCTCCCTCGTTCCGACATTGACCAGAAGGGCACTGACGCCCCCAGCAGCAGTTTGTCACAGTCGCCTCTGTCGCTGCGGGCTTCACTGGGTAGCCTGGAGAGCATGACCAGCGATGGCGGAGTCCTCGGCTCGTATCGCCGCGCCGGGCAGGCGTCGGCCGCGGCAGCCAATGTCGAATCCGCGCACCTCACTGCACCCGACGCCAAGTCAGCGGCATTCTTCGACGTCGACAACACGATCATGCGCGGTTCGAGCCTGTTCCACATTGCGCTCGGTCTCGCCCGGCGCAACTACTTCAGTGCATCTGAGATCGCCGGCTTTGCCGTCAAGCAAGTCAAGTTCGTGATGACCGGCTCGGAAGATCTCGAGGACATGGCTTCGGCAATTGAAGCCGGCCTGTCATTCATCCAGGGTCGCAGTGTCGATGAGCTCGTGGGGCTGGGCGAGGAGATCTTCGACGAGATCTTGATTGACAAGCTGATTCCGGGAACCCTTGCACTCGCGCAGGCTCACCTCGATGCCGGCCAGCAGGTATGGCTCGTCACCGCGACACCGGTGGAGCTCGCAACGCTGATCGCCAAGCGACTCGGTCTCACCGGTGCGCTCGGCACGGTGTCAGAGATCAAGGACGGCATCTACACGGGCCACCTCGATGGCGCACCGCTGCACGGGCTTGCCAAGGCCGAGGCCATTCGCGCACTCGCGAAGCGCGAAGGGTTCGACCTCAACGCGTGCTCGGCGTACTCCGACTCGTCGAACGACATTCCCATGCTCAGCGCAGTCGGCAACCCGGTTGCCGTGAACCCCGACTCCACGCTTCGCGATCACGCTCGCGAGAACGAATGGCCGATCCGCGACTTCCGTAAGCGCGAGCAGTTCAAGCAGTTCGTCATTCCGGCGGTCTCGGGTGTTGGCGGGTATGCCGCAGGCGTGGGCGCCGGCCTCGTAGTCGGCTACCTCATCGGTCGGGCGCGCAAGCGCTGAGCTGCGCTTAGCCGAAGACGGAATTGCGCTTGACCAGTAGGTCGTAAATCGTCGTCTGAATCGTCTCGCGCACCTGGTCGGTCAGATTGAACACGAGCATCGGATCATCGGCCGCGTTCTCCGGATAGCCGTCGGTCGCAATCGGCTCGCAGAAGTGAATCATCCACTTACTTGGCAGTGGAACGAGGCCAAGTGGCCCCAGCCACGGGAAGGTCGGCGTGATCGGGAAATACGGGAAGCCCAGCAAGCGCGCCAGCCCCTTGGCATTGCCGATCATCGGGTAGGTCTCCTCCGCACCGATCACCGCGGTAGGAATGATCGGCGTGCGCGTACGCAGCGCGGCTGCAACGAAGCCTCCGCGACCGAAGCGCTGCAGCTTGTAGCGCTCACTGAACGGCTTGCCCGTTCCCTTGAAACCCTCGGGCCATACGCCCACGATCTCGCCGGAGGTCAGAAGTCGTTCTGCATCGGGCTGGCAAGCCAAGGTGTGACCTGCCTTGCGCGCGAGCTCGCCCACGAATGGTGTCTCGAACACGAGGTTCGCGGCCAGCATGCGCAGATGGCGACGGGCCGGATGGTCATCGAGCAGCGCGACCTGAGTCATCAGAGCATCGAGCGCGATCGTGCCCGAGTGATTGCCGACGACGAGAGCGCCACCGACATCGGGAACGTTCTCCAGACCGCTGGTCTCGACTCGGAACCACTTGCGATACAGCGGGCGAAGTGCCTGCATCAGCACCTTGTCGGTGAGTTCGGGATCGAAGCCGAAGTCATCAACCTCGTAGTTGCCCGCCAGTCGATCAGAGATGAACTGACCGAGATCGCGGTCGTCGACGATCTGGTCATCGTGAATGACCTCATGCGGCTGAGGCCCGGTGTTTCCGACGAGGCGTGCCGCCTTCGAGGGAGTCAGGGAATCATCAGGCATTGGGCACCTCCGTGAGCACGGACTCATCACGGTGCGCGAAATCAGCGAATGCCTCGGGCGTGGAGTACTGCAGGCGGTGCTCGAATGTCGCGGCATAGTCGCTGGTGTCAAGCACGCGGCCATAGGTCATGAAACGAATCTGCTCCGGCGAGAAGTCGACGACACCGGTGCGGCTGAGATTGCGGCCGATCGTGGAGAACATGAACTGCGGAACCGACAGCTGCTTCTTGCCCATCCGCCGAATTGATTGCGACAGCGTGATGACGCCGTCGCCGGCAATGTTGAAGGTGCCTTGCTTGCGTGCATGCACGGCATGTCGCAAGGCCTCAAGGCCGTCGTCCTCGTGCACGAATTGCAGACGGGCATCGAAGCCCATCACTGTCGGGACGACGGGCAGCCCGTAATACGCGGTCATCGGGGTGCGCACGACAGGGCCGATGAAATTCGCGAAGCGAAAAGTGGTGACGCAGACATCAGGGCGCCGGCGAGAGAAGCCGCGCACGTACCCCTCCACCTCAACTGAGTCCTTCGCCCAGCCCGAGGTTGGAGTGTGGCGGGGCTCTGTCTCCTCGGTGAACATCGCGGGGTCTTTCGGACCGCAGCCGTATACCGAGGACGTCGACTTCACGATGAATGAGCCAATGCTCGGAGTCTTCTGGCACGCAGCGAGCAACTGCATCGTGCCGATGACGTTGATCTCCTTCATCGCCGAGCGCCCACCGGCCTGACGTGGGGTCGCCAGAACACCCATATGCACGACGGTGTCGACCTCGGCCTCGCCGAGGACCTTGGCGATGACAGGGCTGCGGATATCAGCGCGTACGAAATCAACACCCTCGAGGTTCATCGTGGGGGCAACAACATCGACCCCGATAACCCGGTCAATCCCGGGATCGGCGGCGAGATGGGCGGCCAGCTTGCCGCCGAGGTACCGGGAGACACCGGTCACCAGGACTATGCGCCCCATGAGACCTCCCCGGTAGTGCCTACTTCTTGTTGCGGCGCTGGACTCGAGTGCGACGCAGCAGCTTGCGGTGCTTCTTCTTAGCCATCCGCTTGCGGCGCTTCTTGATCACTGAGCCCATGAACAATCCTCACATGTATATCGGGCGATGAGATGTCACCGCCTGCTTTCGTCCCAGAAGCCTATCTGGGTTCGGACAGAGCCTTGAACTAGGCCGTCTCGATGAAGGAATCGCGCAGGTAATCGTGCACGGCCTGCTCCGGGACGCGGAATGAGCGTCCAACGCGAACTGCAGGCAGGTCTCCCCCATGAACCAGTCGGTACACGGTCATCTTCGACACGCGCATAACCGAGGCAACCTCGGCAACGGTCAGGAAGCGAACCTCGGAGAAGGCGCGCTCGGGGGTCGTGGACATATTCACCGGACTCTCTGCATTGAATCGCACCAGGCCCATCCGGTGAACAACAATTCAATGACGTGGCGGAAGACTAGTGTCTTGTGGTGCGACTGTGAAAGTTGATTGGGAAATTGATGATGTTTCCCACGTTGGCATAGTTAATTACAGTGACGTAATTCGTTGCCGTCAACTGCCCGATAGCTCAATGCTGCGATCACGTGCCGCTGTCATTGCCGCAATTACCGCATCTCGAATTCCGGAGTCATCCATGCTCGCAATCGCTGCCGCGGTCGTGCCGTTCGGTGACGTCACATTCGCACGAAGTACCGCAGGATCCTCATCGCCGGCAGCCATCAGCTCACCCGCACCAAGAATCGTGTTGACCGCCATGAGTCGAGCATCGGCGGGCGAGAGGCCCATGCCGACTCCCGCAGCGATCATCGCCTCGGCGAGGTAGAAGACATAGGCGGGCCCGCTTCCTGAGACGGCTGTAACAGCATCCTGAAGCCCCTCGGGCACCCGCACCACCACTCCCACGGATTCCATGAGGCGCGCAGCGAGATCGAGGTCAGCGGACGTGCACTCCGAGCCCGCGCTGATACCCGCGACGCCACGACTGATGCGTGCCGGCGTATTCGGCATGACACGCACGACAGCAGCGCCCGGCAGAAGCTCTTCCATGATTGATGTCGGAATACCTGCGGCAATGGAGATGACGAGCGCTCCGGATCGAAGTGACGGAGCCAATTCGGCAAGCATCGCCCTGAAGTCCTGCGGCTTGACCGCTAGCACCACGACATCGGCATCGCTGACGGCTTCAGACATCGAGGCAATGCGCACGCCAAGGCGATCGGACAACTCAGCCGCGCGCTCCGGACGCTTCTCGGTTACGACGACAGTCGGCGTCGGCGTGAGCCGAGCGAGAAAGCCGGCGGCAAGGGTCTCGCCCATGACGCCACCACCGAGGATCGCGATACGAAGTGCGGTGTCAGGCATTGATCTCCCTCATCTCGAACGCAATGGCGATGCGCACCTTCTCCCCCGCATCTCGCAGGGCACGCTGCCTATTCTCCCCACGGCCATGCGTCAGGCAGAACTCATACTCGCCCGGCGCGCGACCGAGTCGTAGCGCCAGGGCCTGCAGGATCTCGATCAGGCGATCATCACTCGTCGCGAAGGATGGTGCCGGCGACGAACGCAGCAGCGCCTTCGCACAACGCACATATGCCTTGTCGACCTCGATCGAGGACGGATAGAACTCCCTCTCTCCCCGGCGAGGTTCGCCGGTCGCCAGTTGTACGCGAAGATCGACAGCGGCGCGGCATTCGGACTCGGTGTGGCGAAGTGCGGCATGACGGCGTACCGATGCGAGGCCATGGAAGCCCCCCAAGCGCGCAAGCAGGCTCGGCTCGAGCGAGGTGCTCTCTGCGCCCGTGAACACCCAGCCGAGATCAGGCGTCATCGCCCAGGCCGCATCGGCCAGCGAATCGAGCGGCAGGCTGATCTCGCTCACGCCTTCAACTCCGGCCGCCTGCAGCGCCACGCTCGCACGGTGCAGTTGATCGGCGCTGAGGTCACCCTCACTGCGCAGCGAGATCCAGTAGCCCTCATCAGCAAGCGCCATGGCTACCTCGCAGGCCTGCTCCAGCGAGCGGGAACGCGTCAGGAAATCAAGCACGCCCACTTAACGGCGCCCGGTCAGCGGGCAGGTGGGATCAAGGAGATCCTGAATGAGAGGGCCATAGATACGCACGACCTCGTCATCGGAGGCCGAGGCCAACGGTTCGAGATGGAACACGTATCGAGTCGCGGCCAGGCCTGACAGGTGCGCTGAGATCAGCGACACTCGCATGCGCGCATCGGGGACCCCGATCGCTGTCACGAGAGAGTCGACGAGAGAGAGGTGCATGAATTCGGCGACAGCACGAACGCTCTTCTCGATGCGAGGCGAGCCTTGCACGACGCCGGTGACATCGCTGCGCACGCGATCCTCGGACATCATCGTCAATGCGAGGCGCACGATGCGCTCTCCCATCCCGTCAAGCCCCTGGGCGTAAAGGGTCGCCATCGCCTGACTCGGATTGACCGGAAGCTGCATGGCGGCAGCGAAAAGCTGCTCCTTGTTGTCATAGAGCGACTTGACCACGGCAGGCGCGACGCCTGCAGCGACGGCCACCGACTTCACCGTGGTCGATGCATAACCACGCGAGGCAAAGGCCAGACGAGCTGCCTCGAGAATCGAGCCGCGCGGATCCTTGACCATGGCTGCAGCGTACTAACGAAGCGCGTCGAAAGGCTGGCGCGCGAAGGCAAGAGCTTCGGCGAGGTCGGCCACTCGTTCCTCGCGCGTGGCGCAGCCTCGCGTCGACACCTCAACGATGATCGCACCGGTGAATCGCTCGGCAGCGAGGTAATCAAGAACCTCAGCCACGGGTTGCGTGCCGCGACCCGGTACCAGGTGCTCATCGCGAGCGGAGTCCGTGCCGTCCGCTAGGTGAATGTGCGACAGCCGACTACCGAGATCGTGCGCCATGAGCAGCGGGTCAGTGCGCGAGACCGCAGTGTGTGAGAAGTCGAGCGTGGTGTGCGGGTAATCGTCCTCGCGAATATCCCAGCTCGGCGCGTACGCAGCGAGCTCACGTTTGGCGGCACGCCAGGGATACATGTTCTCCACCGCAAAGTGCACATCAGTCTCATCAGACATGCGTTGCAGGCCATTGACGAACTCGCGGGCATAGCCACGCTGCCACCGAAATGGCGGATGCACGACAACCGTGCTCGCTCCGAGAAGCTCAGCGACATCCTTCGCCCGCTGCAGCTTTCCCCAGGGCTCGGTGCCCCACACTCGCTGCGTGACAAGCAGGCACGGAGCATGGATCGAGATGACTGGCACCTGGTAGTGATCGACGAGTGCCCGCAGTGCCGAGGAGTCCTGGGACGCCGCATCGGTGCCCACCATGATCTCGACGCCGTCGTAGCCGAGAGCAGCAGCAAGCTCGAATGCAGCCGCGGTCGACTCGGGATAGACCGACGAAGTCGACAGGCCGACCACAGGCATGTTCATCACGCCTTACGCCAACGATCGGTGATGATCACGGCGACCCAGACGAGCAGCGCACCGACGAAGCCGCAGATGATGGCGACGAGTGAGTACTTTTCCGGGGCAAGGCTCAGGGCAAAGAAGTTCGAGAACCAAGGAATGAAGAGCACCCCGAGGAACATCACGATCATCAGCGCGACGATTCCGAGACGGATCCAGTTCAGCGGTCGTGCCGACTGGAGCAGGACTGCTGTTGTCACGATGAACAACGTGACCGTAGCTGCGCTCTGCGCACTTCCCACCGGTTCGCCAAGTCGTATTGCCCAGGAGTAACTGACCAGCGAGGCTGCCGCAGCGATCGCGCCCGCAGGTGCCGCGAAGAGCAGCACCCGGCGGAAGAAACCGGGCCGGAAACGCTCCGTGTTCGGCATGAGGGCGAGGAAGAAGCCGGGGATGCCGATGGTCAATCCACCGATGAGCGACAGATGACGCGGCAGGAACGGAAACTCGAGGGCAAAGATGCCCACCATGATCGAGATGATCATGGCGTAGAACGACTTGGTCAAGAAGACGTCAGAGACGCGTTCGATGTTTCCGAGCACGCGACGACCTTCAGCCACGACGCTCGGCATGACCGACCAGCGATCCTCAAGTAGCACGAGTTGGGCGACAGCACGCGTGGCGTCGCTGCCCGATCCCATCGCGATTCCGAGGTCGGCATTCTTGAGTGCAAGCACGTCATTGACGCCATCGCCTGTCATGGCAACTGTCGAGCCACGTGAGTGCAATGCATCGACCATGGCCTGCTTTTGAAGCGGAGTCACTCGCCCGAAGACGGATTCGGTCTCCATCACCTTCGCCATGCCTTCGATGTCGGCCGGCAAATTACGTGCGTCGTAGGGATGGTCGGCGCCGGGCACTCCTGCTTCGCGCGCGATGGCACCTACCGTCGCGGCGTTGTCGCCCGAGATCACGTTGACATGCACGCCTTGGGCAAGGAAGTACTCAACGGTTTCAGCCGCGTCGGAGCGCAGTCGCTGGTCGATGACGACGAGAGCCGCAGGCGTCAGCGCACCCGGGCCAGTCTCGGGAGTCGGCTCACCTTGAGAGCGAGCGAGAAGGAGCACGCGGGCACCGTCGGAGGCGATGACGTCGGCACGTGCGCGGAGGGGATCTGAATCGGGAAGCAGCATCTCGGGTGCGCCGATGACCCAGGCGCCATGAGCGGTAAACGTCGCCGATGACCACTTGCGCGCACTGGAGAACGGGACATTCGCGGTGCACGACCAGCCGACCACGGGGTACTGGTCGGCTATCGCCTGCAGGGTCGGGTTCGGATTCAGCTCAGCTGCCGCGAGTGAGCTCAGCGCCGCATCAATGGGAGCTGAGTGATCCAGCGCAACGACCTCGCGTACGCGCATGCCGGGCTCAGTGAGAGTTCCTGTCTTATCGACACAGATGGTGTCGACGCGCGCAAGTACCTCGACCGCGGGCATGTCCTGCACCAGAACCTTTTTCGCGGCAAGTCGGATCACGGCAATGGCCATCGCGATGCTGGTCAGGAGTACGAGACCCTCGGGAACCATGGTGACAATGCCGGCAATCGTGCCGCGAATCGCATCGTTGAAGGGAATCTGCGCACGGAAGACCTGTGAGATGAAGAGCAGGAGGCCAACCGGAAGCAGCAGGTACGAGATGATCTTGATGAAGCGGTTGATCGCATCACGAAGTTCGGAGTTAGTGAGATGGAACTGCTTTGCCTGCTCGGTGAGCCCGGCAGCGAATGAGTCGCGCCCGATGCGAGTGGCTTTGTATGTACCGGAGCCAGCCACCACGAACGAGCCGGACATTGCCTGATAGATCGGAAGAGCGTCGTGTAGGGAAAGAGTGTCTTCGCCTGTGTA
>CALFIA010000064.1 GCA_937876275.1 uncultured Actinomycetes bacterium
GACAATGCCCGCGCTATTCGGGATTCCCTGTCCGGTGACATCTTCGAGGCGCTTAACTCCGCGCACCTTGATCTCTCCCGTGGTCTCGCCCTCAGCGGCAGCCCGGGTGTCGCCCTGTACAAAGTGCTGGAGCGCCTACTCGTCGTGAACGGAGTCATCGACTGGACGATGCCCCGCGACGAGGCTTACCGCTTCATGGGAATCGGCAAGGAACTCGAGCGGATCGACATGATCGGTCGGCTCCTGGCAGTGCGCCATGACCAACTATGGCCAACCGCAGGACCTCTCGCCACACTTCGAGCCGCCGGCGCCCTCTCCGCTTTCCTCCGCACAGGTGCACCTATCAATGGCGAGGAGGTGCGCAACTTCCTGGTGCTCGATGCGACGTTCCCGCGTTCGATGCGCAGCTGCGCTGCAGACGCCGAGGATGCCGTACGCCATCTGGATCGCCTCGGAATCGGCGACGGTGGCGCACTCCTGCGCGAGGTCGGCATGCTTCGATCCTCACTGGAATACGCCACTAACCCGACTGCGGCTAACGTTGACAGGCTTGCGAGCGAGGCCCGACAGGCTGCAGTTCGTGCTTCCGATGAGGTCAATCGCGCGTTCTTCCGTCAGCACGGCACGATTGTCTGGAGCCACTGATGTCACGTGGACGCAGGCTACAGATCACGCATAAGACCGGCTATCGCTATGCCGATGTCGTCGAAGCATCCTTCAACGAGGTGCGCATGACTCCGCTCGATAGTGGGGGTCAAGTGCTGCTCAGTCATCACCTCTACGTAACACCAAGCACGTCACCTACGGTTTATACCGATTACTGGGGCGCTTTCGTCGAGTCCTTCGACGTGCATGTTTCCCATCGTCAACTCGAGATTGTCGCCACGAGCACCGTTGACACTCCGCCTATGCGCTTTTACGGGCCTGGCACCACATGGGAGAAACTGCATTGCGATGAAGTGCGAAATGAGCTGTCGGAATTCCTCGTGACTTCCGAATACGTCGATGACGCCCGTACCGATGAGTCACGAGCATTCGTCGTCGAGCAGATGCTGGCGAGCGATTCTCCTGACACAGCGGTGCGCGTTGGCGTAGATGCCGTGAGGGCAAGGATTGCCTACACGCCGGGGGCCACCACGGTGAGCACCACCGCCAAGCAGGCCTGGGAATTAGGCAACGGTGTCTGCCAGGACTTCTCCCACACACTCCTTTCCCTACTGCGTGCGTGCGGTATTCCGGCGCGATATGTGAGCGGCTACCTCCATACAGAGGAGGAGGCGCCCGGGCAAACCGTGATCGGTGAATCACATGCCTGGGTTGAGTACTGGGATACCGATTGGCGAGCCATCGACCCGACCAATGACCGCGCGGTCGGCTCCGCCCACGTCATCGTGGCGAGAGGTCGTGACTATGCCGACGTTCCGCCTCTCATGGGCATCTACGCCGGCGGCGCCAGCGAGGGTCTCGGTGTGAGCGTGGAGATCACCCAGATCTAAGACACATCGCTGATCACTCGACTCATGGCTAAAACGGCGAGTCATTCAGCGCTGGAGACACAGCAAGCGGCTTCGCCGACATCTCCCTAGAGTCGAGTCTGCTCGCGGAAATGGAGGGAATTTGATGGTCGATGCAGCACACCGGCACGGGAAACTAGACGAAGCCGCACTCGTCGCCCACCTTCATGACACGTTCGCCAACGAGCATGGCGGCGAAGTTGCGACTTACATTCCTGAGCTCGCCAAGGTTGACCCAAATCTCTTCGGCATCGCGATCACCCGAATCGACGGAACTCAGTTCACTGCCGGTGATTGCAGTGCCAAAGTCACGATTCAGTCGGTGAGCAAGCCGTTTGCCTACGCGAATGTCCTAGAGCACATTCCCTCTGACGAGATCACCGAAAGGGTTGGCATCGAGCCTTCAGGTGACCCCTTCAACGAGATCTCCCTGGACGCGCAGAACCGGCCGCACAACCCGCTCATCAATTCGGGGGCAATCGCGATCGCAAGTCTCGCGCCCGGCACTTCGCATGAAGCCAAGTTGCAAGGCATTCTGGCCACCATCGCCGCCTTCATCGGAACCGACAATGTCGAGATCGATCGAGATGTGCTGGCCTCTGAAACGGCAACCGGATTCCGGAACTTCGCTATCGCCTACATGCTGAAGTCACTCGACTCGCTGCCTTGCCAGGTACCTGACGTCATCGAGCGCTATTTCACGCAATGCTCGATTCTCGTCACTCCACGCGAACTGTCGGTCATGGCCGCGACCTTGGCCAATGGTGGTGTCAACCCGGTCACGGGCAAGCGGGTGATCTCCCGCGAAACCACCCGCAGTGTGCTCAGCGTGATGCTCTCTGCCGGAATGTACGACTATGCAGGGGCTTGGCTCCACGATGTCGGTATCCCAGCAAAGAGCGGCGTCAGCGGCATCGTGATCGCTGTGGTCCCAGGCAAGTTCGGCATTGCGGTGCTCTCGCCACGACTGGATGAGCACGGAAATTCCGTGCGTGGCATCAAGGTGTGCGAGCTGCTCGCCAACGACATGGGACTTCACCTGCTCGGCGAGTAATGCGAGCATGACGAAGGGCCCCGGATTTCTCCGGGGCCCTTCGCTTGCTCGAGTGGTGCTATTTACTTGGCAGCAACTGCGGCCAGACCCCATGCGCGGGAGTCGGTCGGGAAGCCTGCCTTGGCCAGGTCGACAGTCTGGATCGGCTGGGCCGACAGCATGCCGTTCGCCATCACCTTGTAACCGAGGATGGCATTGCCATTCGGGTTGGTGTTGGACGGTACCTGGTTAACGCGCTGCATGCCGACGTAGAAGAACTTGTTGTCGGGGCTGAGCGTCGGGATGAACGCGGTGCTACCGGCCTGGGTCTGGCCACGATCGTTCACGAACGTCGCGGTCCCCTGAGTCGGCACGTTGACGTGCTGGATCTCGACGGGTGCGAGTGCATTTGCGCCGGAGATGTCGAAGACCTCAATGGAGGAACCGGTGTCACCGAGATCCTTGTTCGAGTTGTTCGAGATCTCGTAGAGACGGGTACCGGCAGCGTTAACACGCAGCCAGCAGACGTCGCGACCGCTCGAAGGAACGGCCTTCACGAAAGTGAGGGTGCCCTTGTCGTCGTAGGTCATAACGCCAACAGCGTTACGGGTAACGAGGTTGGTGTACAGGATCTTCTTGGTCGGGTGCGACCAGAGGTTCAGCGGGATGCTGGGTGCGCCAGCCTGTGCTGCCGGGGGAACGTCAGGCATGGTGATGTCGCCCGAGGTAGCGATGGCGCCCTTGGCACCAACCACGAGGGACTGGATGTTGCCCAGAACCTGCGGGGTTGCCGACCACTGCTGCGAGTAGGTTGCCGACGGATTGCCGTTCAGCACGTTCCACGGAGCGTCAATGCGGAAGTTGTTCGAGAAGAGCACCTTGCCCTGAGCCGGGAACAGCACCTGGGTCGGGAGCGGCTGGTTGCCGATGCCGTAGGTGGTGCTGTAGAGGTTGATCATCTGGCGCGCGTTGCTGCCAAAGGAGAGCGCCGGCGTAGATCGGAAGAGCGTCGTGTAGGGAAA
>CALFIA010000065.1 GCA_937876275.1 uncultured Actinomycetes bacterium
GTCCGCTCACCAAGAAGCCTGCTGAGACCCGCATGGGTTCCGGTAAGGGTTCGCCCGAGTGGTGGATCGCCAACGTCAAGCCCGGACGCGTCATGTTCGAGCTCTCGTTCCCCGATGAGAAGGTTGCGCACGCTGCACTCACCCGTGCCGCGCACAAGCTTCCGATGAAGTGCCGCATCGTGCGGCGCGATGAAGCAGGTGAGATGTAATGGCAGCAGGAACTCAGGCCGGCGAACTGCGTAATCTCGATGACGCAGAACTGGTAACGAAGCTTCGCGAGGCGAAGGAGGAGCTCTTCAACCTCCGCTTCCAGGGCGCAACCGGACAGCTCGAGAACCACGGACGCCTTCGTGCTGTCCGTAAGGACATCGCGCGGATCTACACGATCCTCCGTGAGCGTGAACTGGGCATTACGCCCGTCCAAGGCGGTGCCGCATGAGCGCGAAAGAAGGCGTAGTGACTGAAGACAAGCGTGGCGCCCGCAAGACCGTCGAAGGTCTTGTGGTCAGCGACAAGATGGACAAGACCGTGGTCGTAGCAGTCGAGGATCGCTTCAAGCACCCGATGTACGGCAAGGTTGTTCGTCGCACGAGCAAGCTCAAGGCACACGACGAGGCCAATGCGGCCGGCATCGGTGACCGCGTGCTGCTCATGGAGACCCGTCCCACCTCAGCGACCAAGCGCTGGCGTGTGGTGGAGATCCTCGAAAAGGCCAAGTAAGTAAGTTCCGCCAGGCTCTACCCGAGAACCGGCAGACGATCAGGAGAATGCAGTGATTCAGCAGGAGTCGCGACTTCGTGTCGCTGACAACACAGGTGCGAAGGAACTCCTTTGCATCCGTGTTCTCGGCGGTTCAGGTCGACGCTACGCCGGCATCGGCGACATCATCGTTGCGACGGTGAAGGACGCCATCCCCGGTGGAGGCGTGAAGAAGGGCGAGGTCGTCAAGGCGGTCATCGTGCGCACCCGCAAGGAGCGCCGCCGTCCCGACGGTTCGTACATCCGTTTCGACGAGAACGCAGCGGTCATCATCAAGGCCGATGGCGAGCCCCGCGGCACGCGCATCTTCGGCCCTGTCGGTCGTGAGCTCCGCGAGAAGCGCTTCATGAAGATCATTTCGCTCGCACCGGAGGTGTTGTAATCATGGCAACCCTGAGCATTCGCAAGGGTGACCTCGTTCAGGTCATCTCCGGCAAGGATCGCGGCGTCAAGGGCAAGGTCATCGAGGTCATGCCCGAGTCCGAGCGCATCCTCGTTGAGGGCGTCAACCGCATCAAGAAGCATGCCAAGATCGGTCAGGACGCCCGTGGCGCCAAGACCGGCGGCATTATCACCACCGAGGCACCGATCCACGTGTCGAACGTGATGATCATCGATCCCGAGGACGGCCGCCCGACTCGCATCGGTTTCCGCAAGGAAAAGGTCGAGAAGCGTCGTCCCGACGGCTCCACCTACGAGGCCGAGCGCAGCGTTCGCATCTCACGTCGCACTGGTAAGGACATCTGATGAGCACCGCAACCGAAGCCAAGACGCAGCCGCGTCTGAAGGCGCGTTACCGCGCCGAGATCGCGCCGGCGCTGCTGGAGGAGTTCTCCTTCGACAACGTCATGCAGATCCCCGGCCTGACCAAGGTCGTCGTGAACATGGGTGTCGGCGAGGCAGCTCGTGACTCCAAGCTCATCGAAGGTGCGATCCGCGACCTCACCGAGATCACCGGCCAAAAGCCGCAGGTCACCAAGGCTCGCAAGTCCATCGCACAGTTCAAGCTGCGCGAGGGCCAGCCGATTGGTGCCCACGTCACCCTTCGTGGCGATCGCATGTGGGAGTTCCTCGACCGCCTGCTCTCGGTTGCGCTGCCGCGCATCCGTGACTTCCGCGGTCTGTCGCCGAAGCAGTTCGACGGCAATGGCAACTACACCTTCGGTCTCAACGAGCAGTCGATGTTCCACGAGATCGACCAGGACAAGATCGATCGCGTTCGCGGCATGGACATCACCATCGTCACGACCGCCAAGACTGATGACGAAGGCCGAGCGCTGCTCCGCCAACTCGGATTCCCCTTCAAGGAGGCCTGATCCACATGGCGAAGAAAGCACTCATTCAGAAGCAGCAGAAGACCCCGAAGTTCAAGGTCCGCGCATACACGCGCTGCAACAAGTGCGGCCGTCCGCACTCGGTCTACCGCAAGTTCGGCCTGTGCCGTGTTTGCGTCCGTGAGATGGCACATGCCGGCGAACTGCCGGGTGTGACTAAGAGCAGCTGGTAAACCACGACGCTGCAGGTCCAGCCCACCCGGGCGGGAAACCACAGCGAGGAAGGCCGTAGGCCAAAGACATGACAATGACTGACCCGATTGCGGACATGCTTGCGCGACTGCGCAACGCTAACTCCGCGTACCACGACACCGTGGCGATGCCTCACTCGAAGATCAAGGCAAACCTTGCCGAGATCCTCAAGCGCGAGGGCTACATCGCCGGCTTCGAGGTCGCTGACGCAACCGTCGGCAAGACCTTGACCCTCAACCTGAAGTACGGCCCGTCGCGCGAGCGTTCGATTGCCGGCCTTCGCCGCGTCTCCAAGCCCGGCCTGCGCGTCTACGCAAAGAGCACTGCTCTTCCGCGCGTGCTCGGCGGACTTGGTATCGCGATCCTGTCCACGTCGAACGGTCTGCTCACCGACCGCCAGGCTCAGAGCAAGGGTGTAGGCGGAGAAGTTCTCGCCTACGTCTGGTAACCGGAAAGGGGTTTACGCATGTCACGTATTGGGCGTATGCCGATTCCGGTTCCCTCCGGAGTCAAGGCCGATATCGCAGGCGATGCCATCACGATCACGGGTCCCAAGGGCACGTTGAACCTGAAGGTCGCCGCGCCGATCGAGGTCAAGGAAGAAGACGGCAACCTCGTTGTTGTCCGTCCCGACGATGAGCGTGATTCGCGTGCACTGCACGGCCTGACTCGCACTCTGGTCTCCAACATGGTCATCGGTGTGACGACCGGCTTCGAGAAGACTCTCGAAATCGTCGGCACCGGCTACCGCGTTGCAGCCAATGGCACTGGTCTTGAATTCCAGCTCGGCTTCAGCCACCCGGTTGTTGTCCCCGCACCCGAGGGCATTTCCTTCGCGGTCGAGAGCCCGGTCAAGTTCAAGGTTCAGGGCATCGACAAGCAGAAGGTTGGCGAAGTCGCCGCGAACATCCGCAAGCTGCGGAAGCCGGAGCCCTACAAGGGCAAGGGCGTTCGCTACGAGGGTGAAGTTGTTCGCCGCAAGGCCGGAAAGGCGGGCAAGAAGTGAGTTCCTTCGGAGTCAAGCTGGGAACGGGTACCAAGACCGTTACCGCGCGCAAGCGTCGCCACGTCCGCGTTCGCAAGAAGGTCTCGGGTACCCCCGCGCGTCCGCGCCTGGTGGTCACCCGTTCCGCTCGCCACGTTGTCGCCCAGATCGTCGACGATACGCAGGGTGTCACCCTCGCATCGGCGTCGACCATGGAGGCCGACCTGCGTGGCGCATCGTCCGACAAGAGTGCCAAGGCACGCCAGGTCGGACAGCTGGTCGCAGAGCGTGCGAAGAAGGCCGGCATTGACGCCGTCGTCTTCGACCGCGGCGGCAACAAGTACCACGGTCGCGTTGCTGCTCTCGCTGAGGGCGCCCGCGAAGCTGGTCTGACCTTCTAACGACGTATTCACCCTTCAAGCAAAGAGGTATCTCATGTCAGAAACGCAGCGCCGCGGTGGTGGCGCAGGCGAGCGCAAGGATCGCAAGGAGCGTGGTCCTCGCGAGGAGAAGTCGGCCTTCATCGAGCGCGTGGTTGCGATCAACCGCGTGTCCAAGGTCGTCAAGGGTGGTCGTCGCTTCAGCTTCACCGCACTTGTCGTCGTAGGTGACGGAGACGGCAACGTCGGCGTCGGCTACGGCAAGGCGAAGGAAGTTCCCGCCGCCATTGCTAAGGGTGTCGAGGAGGCCAAGAAGGCATTCTTCAAGGTCCCGCGCATCCAGGGCACGATTCCCCACCCCATCACGGGTGAGGCAGCGGCCGGTGTTGTCATGCTTCGTCCGGCAGCACCCGGTACCGGCGTCATCGCCGGTGGCCCGGTTCGCGCCGTGCTGGAGTGCGCTGGCATTCACGACATCCTGAGCAAGTCGATGGGCTCCGACAACGCGATCAACGTCGTTCACGCGACTGTTGCCGCACTTCGTGGCCTCGAGTCCCCGGAGGCCGTCGCGGCTCGCCGTGGTCTCCCGCTGGAAGATGTTGCCCCGGCAGCTCTCCTGCGTGCACGCGCAGCGGGGGTGAGTGCGTAATGGCACAGCTCAAGGTCACTCAGACCAAGTCCAAGATCGGCGGCACCTCGGTGCAGCGCAATACCCTTCGTTCGCTGGGCCTCAAGCGCATCGGCGACACGGTGGTCAAGGAAGACCGTCCCGAAATCCGTGGCATGGTCAACGCCGTGATCCACCTCGTCTCTGTTGAGGAGGTCAAGTAACTATGACGCTCAAGGTTCATCATCTGCGTCCGGCACCGGGTGCCAAGACCGCCAAGACCCGTAAGGGTCGTGGCGAGGCATCCAAGGGCAAGACCGCGGGCCGCGGTACCAAGGGTACGAAGGCTCGTTACCAGGTTCCCGCGCGCTTCGAGGGCGGCCAGATGCCGCTGCACATGCGCCTGCCGAAGCTCAAGGGCTTCAAGAACCCGAACAAGGTCGAGTTCCAGGTTGTCAACGTTGCCATGATCAACAAGCTGTTCCCCGAGGGTGGCGAGATCACGGTTGCTGATCTCGTGGCACGTGGCGCTGTCCGTAAGGGCGAGCTCGTCAAGGTGCTTGGCCAGGGCGACATCAGCGTCAAGGTCTCGGTGAGTGCTGACAAGTTCTCCACCGCAGCCCGTGACAAGATCGTTGCTGCGGGCGGCTCAGTTCACGAACTGTAAGTCGTCCGTCATGTCCACCGAGTTCTGAGCAGGAGGCACGATGCACGTCAGTGCGTTTGGGGCAGCCCTGCGTACACCGGATCTGCGCAAGAAGATCTTCTTCACGTTGAGTCTTCTTGCGCTTTTCCGGCTGGGCTCGGTCGTGCCGACTCCGGGTATTGACTACTCGGCAGTGCAGAGCTGTATCACCGAGGTTCAGGACAACTCGGTTTACGCGCTTGTCAACTTGTTCAGTGGTGGCGCGCTCCTGCGCCTGTCGGTCTTCGCGCTCGGCATCATGCCGTACATCACGGCGAGCATCATTCTTCAGTTGCTCACCGTGGTTATTCCGCGCCTGGAGACTCTCAAGGCTGACGGCACGGCGGGCCAGGCCAAGATCACGCAGTACACGCGCTACCTCACCATTGGTCTCGCGATCCTGCAGTCGACTGCGATCCTCTCCCTCGCACGTAACCCCGGCACGCTGTTCCAGGGCTGCAACAAGGAGATCCTGCCCAACCAGGGTCTGTGGATCATGCTCGTCATGGTCACGGTCATGACTGCCGGCACCGCGATCATCATGTGGTTCGGCGAGCTCATCACCGAGCGCGGCATCGGCAACGGCATGTCACTGCTGATCTTCACCTCGATCATCGCGACCATCCCGTCGCAGTTCGTGGGTATCTGGGTCAGCCACGGCGCCTTCACCTTCCTCTTCACCCTCGCTGTCGGCCTCGCGGTCGTCGCTCTCGTGGTGTTCGTCGAGCAGGCCCAGCGTCGAATCCCGGTGCAGTACGCCAAGCGCATGGTGGGTCGCCGGATGTACGGCGGCACCTCGACCTACATCCCGCTCAAGGTCAACATGGCCGGTGTTATCCCGGTCATCTTCGCCTCGTCGCTGCTGTTCCTGCCGACCCTGATCGTTCAGCTGACCGGTGCCGATAACGGCCTGGCACAGTGGGTGCAGCAGAACTTCGGCTCCGGCAAGGGCACCTGGTACCTGACCTTCTACTTCCTGCTGATCGTCTTCTTCTGCTACTTCTACGTATCGATCACCTTCAACCCCGTTGAGGTGGCCGACAACATGAAGAAGTACGGCGGATTCATCCCGGGCATTCGCGCAGGTAAGCCGACCGCTCAGTACCTCGATTACGTGCTGACACGCCTGACGGCACCGGGAGCGTTGTACCTGGGCCTGATCGCGATCCTGCCCGTTTTCGCCTTCGACTTCCTCGGTGTCGCGAACCGCTTCATCTTTGGTGGCACCAGCCTGCTCATCATGGTCGGCGTCGGCCTCGATACCGTCAAGCAGATCGAGTCGCAGTTGCAGCAGCGCAACTACGAAGGCTTCCTCCGCTAGGGGAGTATGAGCATGCGACTGATCCTGATGGGCCCTCCGGGCGCAGGCAAGGGCACCCAGGCTGTGGGTATTGCCGCTGATCTCGGTATTCCGCACATCTCGACCGGCGACATCTTCCGCGCGAATGTCTCGCAGGGCACACCGCTCGGCATCGAGGCCAAGCGCTACATGGATGCCGGCGAGTACGTTCCCGACTCCGTCACCAACTCCATGGTTCGCGATCGTCTTGCACAGGACGACTGCAAGCCGGGCTTCCTTCTTGACGGTTACCCGCGCACGATCGAGCAGGTGGGCGAGCTCAACGCGATGCTCAGTGCAGCCGGCGCCCAGCTCGATAGGGCAATCGAGCTCACTGTCGACGTCGACGAAGTCGTGCAGCGTCTGGTGAAGCGTGCCGCCGAGCAGGGTCGCACCGATGACACCGAAGACGTCATTCGTCGCCGACTCGAGGTCTACTTCGAGCAGACCGCACCGCTGACCGCACTCTTCGAGCAGCGTGGCCTGCTCGTGCAGGTTGATGGCATGGGCTCGGTCGACGATGTCGCCGCGCGCATCCACTCCGTGCTCAACGCCTGATCGCAGGCAGAGTTCACTATGGCCTTTCGCAAGGGCGGCATCCAGATCAAGTCGGCAGATCAACTTGCCGTGATGCGCCAGGCCGGTCTTGTCGTCGCGAAGACACTCAAGGCAATGGCCGAAGCAGTGAAGCCCGGCGTTACGACTGCAGATCTGGATTCCATTGCCCGCGACTGCCTCTCGACCATGGGCGCGACGAGTTCCTTTCTCGGCTATCACGGTTACCCCGCAGTGCTCTGCGCCTCGGTGAATTCCGAAGTCGTGCATGGCATCCCCGGTTCGCGTGTACTCAAGGACGGCGATCTCATCTCGCTCGACTTCGGAGCCATCGTCGACGGCTGGCATGGCGACGCAGCCCTTACCGTTCTTGTCGGTGATGTGCCTGCTGATATCGCCGCACTCTCGAAGGCCACCGAGGTCTCACTTTGGGCGGGCCTGGCCCAGGCTCGAGTGGGCAACCACCTCACCGACATCAGTCACGCAGTCGAGCAGTCAGCTCTGGCCTCGGCTGCAGCCGATGGTCGGGCCTACGGCATCGTCGCCGACTACGGGGGCCACGGCATCGGTACCTCCATGCACATGGACCCGCACATCCTGAACTACGGCAAGCCCGGTCGTGGCCCGGTGCTCAAGGCCGGCATGGCCCTGGCCATTGAGCCGATGCTGACCCTGGGGGATCCCGAGGTCATGGTGCTCGATGATGACTGGACAGTCGTGACCGAGGACTCCTCGGTTGCCTGCCATTGGGAGCACACCGTCGCGATTACCGATGAGGGTCCCTGGGTTCTGACGGCACTCGAGGACGTCCAGCTCTAATCGGGTAATCCGCGCGAAACAGGCATTTCGGGTGGCCTCGGGGACCCGATTTCAGTTTCGCCGCCCCTTGCCCCTAGACTCACCTGGCTGACGCGGCTTCCCCGCCTCTCACCAACTCTCACCCGGAAACGGGCGATGTTGGCGTGTGCGCGAGCGGCGCTCAGCAACCTGGATGAAAGCGGAGGATATGGGCAAGAAAGACGGTGCGATCGAGCTCGAGGGCACGATCACCGAATCATTGCCCAATGCGATGTTCCGGGTTGAACTTGATAACGGGCACAAGGTGCTCGCTCATATCAGCGGCAAGATGCGGATGCACTACATCCGAATCCTTCCGGACGACCGCGTAGTCGTAGAGCTCTCGCCCTATGACCTCACGCGTGGCCGGATCGTCTACCGCTACAAGTAAGCCTGCACTGCCCACAACACCCGAATACTTCACGAAAGAGTCATCATGAAGGTTAAGCCGAGCGTCAAGAAGATCTGCGACAAGTGCAAGGTCATCCGTCGGCATAGTCGCGTCATGGTGATCTGCGAGAACCCTCGCCACAAGCAGCGTCAAGGCTAAATAGCCTCGACGTTTAAACGATGTCTGGGGAGACAACCCGGTCATCGACTCATAAGCAGAACCCGACCCCTGAAGCGGCGCGTGCGTAACTTCAGGACGACACCCTTGGTCACGAGGCCGAGGACCTGATTGGCGTCAGGACTGGCTCTGCTCCCAAACCTCGTGCTTGGTAAAGAAAAGAGAACGCCCCTATGGCACGTCTAGTAGGAGTTGATCTGCCGCGCGATAAGCGCATGGCAATCGCGCTCACCTACATCTACGGCATCGGTCGCTCACAGGCTGCGAATGCGCTTGAGGCCACCGGCATTAGCCCCGATCTGCGCTCCAAGGACCTCACTGATGACCAGGTCCTTGCTCTGCGTGACTGGATCGATCAGAACCTCAAGGTCGAAGGTGACCTGCGACGCGAGGTTGCTGCAGACGTTCGACGCAAGGTCGAAATCGGCTGCTACCAGGGTCTCCGCCACCGCAAGGGCCTCCCGGTCCGCGGTCAGCGCACCCACACCAATGCCCGTACCCGCAAGGGTCCGCGCAAGACCGTCGCAGGCAAGAAGAAGGTCGGCAAGTAAGCCGTCCGGCTACTTCCCAGAAACCAGGAGACATCACACATG
>CALFIA010000066.1 GCA_937876275.1 uncultured Actinomycetes bacterium
CCTGCACATAGGCTTCGGTGGTACTCGCATCGACCAGACCCGACACATTGCCCAGCTTGTTGCCCGGGTAGTAGTAACGAATCATGCCAACGTCATAAGACACGTTGCTGATCTCACCGCGCTTGCCGCCATAGATGTCCAGCTCGTAGCCGGTATCACCGCCCTGGTCTTTGATCCACTTGATTGTCGATGCACATGCGCCAACGTAAAAGCCGGTAGGAGTGTTCGTGTAGTCCACGCCGCCGAACACCGCCGGATCATTGCGCGACTGGGAAATGCCACGGAAACGATAGTCCGAGGTTGCGCCAACGTTGTAAGCGACAACGTGGTCAGGAGCAGGGGCCGCGTCTTCAGCGTGGGCATCGCCGAGCAGAACATGGTCGGAGTCGCCGCAGGTCTCGCGAACGCAGGTCTTATACCTTTCGTGTGCGCTGCCTCTCCTTTTCTGACCGGACGCGCAACCGAGCAGATCAAGGCCGATGTTGCCTACAGTCGCGCCAACGTAAAGCTCGTGGGCATGAGTCCTGGAGTCAGCTACGGGGAGCTGGGTCCGACACATCATTCAATTGAGGACATCGCCTGGATGCGTGCCCTCGATGGCCTTCCGATCGTCACCCCTGCTGACGAGGAGCAGACGCGTGAAGCTGTCCGATGGGCTGCCGGCCATCTCGGTGGTGCATTCCTTCGCATCGGTCGATTCAAGGTTCCCTCGGTATCCGACGGCCAGAAGCCGACCTTCACCTTTGGTGTGGCCAACACCGTGCGTGCTGGTGATGACCTCACGATCGTCGCGAGCGGCGTCACCGTCTCGCGCGCACTCGCCGCTGCCGAGTTGCTCGCAGATCAAGAAATATCCGCACGCGTGCTGAACATCTCGACTATTTGCCCACTCGATTCCGAGGCTGTGATCAACGCTGCCCGCGACACGGGTCGGATTGTGGTAGTCGAGGAATCCGTGTCACGCGGCGGGCTTGGCGGTGCCGTGGCGGAGCTTCTCGCCGAGTCCGTTCCGGTTCCCATGCGTCTCTTGGGTGTCAACACCTTCGCGCCTACGGGGTCCGTTGAATTCCTGTTGGAGCATTTCGGTCTCTCGCCTGAGGGCATAGCGGCCGCAGCGGTCGATCTGGTCAGGCGTGGCTGAGCCCTTCGTCCTGGCCATTGACCAGGGCACCAGTTCGACCAAGGCCATTGCGGTGGCCTCGGACGGCTCTGTACTGGCTCGCGGATCAGCGCCCCTTTCGCTCATCACCTCGCGCCCGGGTTGGGTTGAACAAGATCCGTACGAGGTGCTCGAGAGCATGCGTGGAGCACTCGTTGACCTGTCGAGCTGCGTCAACCTTGCCGAGGCGCTCACTGTCGGCATCAGTAATCAACGTGAGTCATTGCTGCTGTGGGAACGTGGGTCCGGCAAGGCAGTGTCACCGATCCTGAGCTGGCAGGACCGGCGCACTGTCGATCTCGTGGAAGACCTGTCGTGGGCTGGCGCCGAGGTGCGAGCCATCAGCGGGCTTCCGCTTGATCCGATGTTCTCAGCGTTGAAGGCCCGATGGCTTCTCGATGCTCACGACCGAGATCGTTCTCGCTCAACCGCGGGGGAGTTGGTACTGGGCACGATCGATTCCTGGCTGCTCTTCTCCCTTACCGGCGAGATCGGCATCGAGGTCGGCAATGCTTCGCGTACGTCGCTTGTCGATCTGTCCTCCGGTGACTGGAGTCCTCGTCTTCTCGAGATTTTCGATATTCCTCGCCAGGCCTTGCCGACAATTCAGGATTCAATTGGCGTCGCGGGAACCGTACGCGGTTTCACCCCGCTGCCCGACGGTCTTCCGGTCAGTGGAGTTCTGGGCGATTCACATGCAGCGCTGTTCTCGCACGCAGGCTGGAGGCCCGGGATCGCGAAAGCCACCTACGGCACGGGCAGTTCAGTCATGGCTCTTGGCGCAGGCAAGATCGTCAGTAGTACTGGCCTTTGCCGCACTATCGCGTGGCGGCTACCGGGCGACTCACCGGCCCTCGCGTGGGAGGCGAATATTCTCGCTGCTGGCGCCACACTGGTCTGGCTCTCATCCATCCTCGGATGCACTCCCACAGAACTCGCTGACGAGGCTTCAGAATCCTCCGATGGAGTTGTCATCGTTCCGGCCTTCAATGGTTTGGCCGCACCTTGGTGGGATACCGAGGCACAAGCGCTGATGTCGGGGCTCTCATTGGCAACGAGCCGGGCTCAACTGGCACGAGCGGCTCTGGATTCGGTCGTCTTTCAGGTGGCCGATGTCATCGCCGCGATGCGTGATGCCTCCTGCCTGCCCGTTCGCCTCATCGCTGATGGCGGAATATCCACGAATAGTCGAGTGATGCGCCGCCAAGCGGCACTGTGCGAGCTTCAGGTCGCGGTGAGTCCAGTGGCCGAAGCGTCAGCTCTGGGCGCTGCGCACGCGGCTGGTCTGGGCATCGGTATGTGGGATCTCGCACGGTTGGAGTCCTTGCCGCGAGAGTATGTGGAGTATGAGGAGCGACTTTCGCCGGAAATGAGATCTGATCTGCTGCACGAGTGGCATCAGGCACTTGCTCTGGCTCAGTCGCGCTAGATCCGAATGTTCGACAACAATGACGGCACGATGATCAAGAGAACGGGACATCACATGACCAAGCTATTTGAGTTCGGCACCGGAATCTGGGCGTTCGGCCAGTTCGTCGATAGGTACGCCGCCGATGGTTACGGGCCCGCGCGAACGACTCGCGACATGCTGGAGACCGCCGCCAAGGTTCCGGACCTCGTCTACCTCGATATCAATGTGCCTTTCGCTACCGATGGTCTATCGGCATCCGAAGTGCGTTCGATGCTCGATGACCTCGGGCTCGTGTGTCGAGCAACGACGCCCCATATCTATATGCGCGAATATGCCAAGGGCGCCTT
>CALFIA010000067.1 GCA_937876275.1 uncultured Actinomycetes bacterium
GAATGGGAGTGCCAGCATCCTTCGCCGCACGGGCAATCTCAGCGATCTTGTCATCGAACTGCTTGATGTTGCCGGGGTTGACCCGAACAGCGGCGCACCCAGCATCAATGGCGGCGAAGACGTACTTCGGCTGGAAATGAATGTCGGCAATCACCGGGATGCCGGACTTGCGGGCAATCTCGGGAAGCGCATCGGCATCATCTTGGCTGGGCACCGCGACGCGCACGATCTGACAGCCGGCCGCAGTGAGCTCGGCGATCTGCTGCAAGGTGGCGTTGACGTCGGAGGTCAATGTGGTGCACATCGATTGCACGCTGATCGGTGCGTCCCCGCCCACAAGCACGGGATGCGTCGGATGCTTCAGAAGCAGCTGCCGCGACACGCGACGTGGAGCGATGGTTGGCGCTGGGGCTGAGGGCATGCCGAGATCGATACTCACCCGCTCATTATGACGCCAGCCGAGGCCAACGGCCTGCTAGCCGAGAGAGATCGGGCGCACTAGATCAGCCCAGATCACGATGACACCCATGGCGAGTAGGAGACCTGCCACCACATAGGCCACCGGAAGCAGTCGCGCAGCGTCGACAGGCCCCGGGTCAGGGCGTCCAAAGAGTCGGGCAAGACGTCGACGTGTTCCCTCATAGAGCGCCCCGGCCACGTGTCCGCCATCAAGGGGCAACACCGGGATGAGGTTGAACAGGAACAGGAAGAGATTCAAGGATGCGGCGAGTCCGAGGAATGTCGCGGCCTTGGCGACGAGCGGCTGGTCCATGGCCGCTACTTCTCCGCCAATGCGGGTCACGCCCACGACGCTCACCGGTCCATCGATGGCTCGTTCCTGACCCCCGATCAAGGTGTCCTTCACGAGCTCAAAGAGACGCACCGGCAAGGAGATGAGGCCCTTGACCGAGGCGACAGTGATGTCCCACATATAGGACGGCACCGATGACCAACCGGCCGATACATACTCGACACCGGGTGAGACCCCAATGAAGCCGGACGTCACGGTCGCTCCAGTAGCTACCCCGGACGTGTCGAATTCGGGTCGTTCAACTGTTGCAACGTCAATGACGAGGTCCACGTGCGTGCCCGCACGATCGACAGAAACATTGACACTCTGGTCTCCGTGCGCACGGATCCATTCAGTCAAGGCGTCCCACGAATCGACCGGAGTCGAGTTGACCGCGGTGATCGTGTCACCGGGTTGGAGCCCTGCTGCCTTGGCGGGTCCGACGAGCGAACCAGTCGGACACTGGCCGGACGGCAATGGCGTACTCAAGGGCTGCTCAGCAGTGGGCGTGCAGTCGACGACCCTGGACACCGTGAGGGTCGGCTGCGGGAGTCCGATACCGACCAGCATGATGGCGAACAAGACGAATGCGAGAAGCAGGTTCATTGACGGGCCGCCGAGCATGATCACGATGCGCTTGCGCACCGGAAGCTTGTAAAACACGCGGTTCTCATCGCCGGGTTCGATCTCCTCGACCGATGCACGGCGCGCATCGGCCACCATCACGGCGAAACGACCAGTCGACATCCGGCGGGCCGTACCCTCCGCATCCCCCTTGGCCGGCGGCAGCATTCCGATCATTCGAATGTAGCCACCGAGCGGGACAGCCTTGAGTCCGTAACGAGTCTCACCCTTGACCTTCGACCAGAGCGTCGGGCCGAAACCGATCATGTACTCCGAGACTCGTACGCCGAATGCTTTCGCCGGAATCAAATGACCGAGTTCGTGCAGGGCGATCGAGCCACCAATGACGAGCACGAACAGCAGAATGCCGATGATCTGCAACATGTCAGCTCCCTGCGATCTCGGCGGCCCGCGCGCGTGCCCATGTATCGGCATGTAGGACGGCGTCAAGGGTCACTTCGTTCCCCGGCACCCATTCGCCGCTGCCGGGAGCGAGGTGCTCGTCGAGAACCTTGGCCACTGTGTCAACGATGGCCGTGAAGGGGATTCGGCCAGCAAGGAAAGCTGCCACGCATGCTTCATCTGCACCGTTGAACACGGCTGGCGCAGTACCTCCCGCTCCCCCCGCGCGGCGCGCGAGACCCACGGCCGGGAAGGCCTCCTCGTCAAGTGGGAAGAACTCCCAGGTGGCCGCCGTCGACCAGTCGCAGGGTTCGCAGGCGTCGGGCACCCGCTCGGGCCAGGCCATTCCCAAGGCGATGGGAAGGCGCATGTCAGGAGGACTCGCCTGAGCGATAGTCGAGCCGTCGGTGAACTCCACCATCGAATGCACCACTGATTGCGGGTGCACCACCACATCGATCGAATCAAAGGCGATGTCGAAGAGCAGATGAGCCTCGATCACCTCGAGTCCCTTGTTCATCAAAGTCGCAGAGTTGATCGTCACCAACGGCCCCATGTCCCACGTGGGATGTCGTAACGCCTGTTCAGGGGTGACATCGACAAGTTGACTCCGAGTCATGCCACGAAACGGTCCACCGCTTGCCGTGAGCACCAGTCGACGAACTTCACCTGACGAGCCAGACCTCAACGACTGAGCAAGCGCGGAGTGCTCCGAGTCGACCGCCACGATTTGATCGGGTCGAGCTAGCGACTTCACCAACGGGCCACCGATTATCAGCGACTCCTTGTTGGCCAGGGCCAGAGTTCGATTGGCACGAAGTGCCTCGAGGGTAGGCACCAACCCCGCCGCACCTGCAATGCCATTCAGAACGACATCACACGGCCAAGCAGCGAGTTCACTTGCCGATTCAGGGCCAGCGAAGATCTTGGGAAGCTCGAAGTGACCGGTGGAAAAGCCGCGCTGCTGCGCCTCGGCGTAAAGCGCGAGCTGCAGATCGGAAACAGCCGAAGCACGTGCGACGGCGATGGCCTCGACGTTGAATTCAAGAGCCTGGCGCGCGAGAAGGCCAACATCGTTCCCACCGGCGCTCAGACCGACAATGTCAAAGCGCTCCGGATTACGGGCAGCGATATCGAGAGCCTGGGTTCCGATGGAACCCGTGCTCCCGAGAATCACGATCCGACGTCTCACGTGCGCCTTTCGCTGCTGGAGGAGAGCTACTCCCCCGACCATATGCGATTACAGCGCAAGATCGGTCAGCACCATCACGCGCTCGTGGGTGAGATCCATCATTGCCGAACGAACGCCTTCACGGCCCACGCCAGATGCCTTGATCCCGCCGTAGGGCATTTGATCTGCACGGAAGGTCGGAGCCTCTCCGATGATGACACCGCCCACTTCGAGATCGCGATGAGCGCGGAAGGCCTTCTGAATGTCGTGAGTAAAGACACCCGTCTGGAGACCAAAGCGCGAGTCATTGACAATCGCGATCCCTTCGTCAAGGTCAGCGATCGTGCGAACTGACATCACGGGTCCGAATACCTCTTCAGTTTCCACGCGAACGTGCGTCGGCACATTCGACAGAAGTGTCGGCTCGACGTAGGTGCCCTCGCGCTTACCGCCGACCAGCACAGTTGCTCCAGCATCGACAGCCTCAGTAAGCCATTCCTCGACACGCTCTGCTGCAGCTTCGTGAATCATCGGACCCACAACCGTGGCCGGTTCCCACGGCGAACCGTTGGGTAGATCACGAACAACCTGCGTGAGACGCGCTATGAATTTTTCGGCAATAGCTTCCTCGACGAGGATGCGCTGCACGGAGACACATGTCTGCCCGCCCTGGGAGTTGCCGTACATGGCGATTCGCTGGCACGCCCACTCGATGTCGGCATCGCTTGAGTAGTCGGCGAGCACGATGGCCGCTGCATTACCGCCGAGTTCAAGCACCACATGCTTGTGAGGCACCGCGCGCTGAATTGCGAATCCCACAGTTTCGGAACCGGTGAACGACACCACAGGCATGCGCGGGTCATCGACAAGAGAGGGAGCGATCTCATTGCCGACGGGCAGCACGGAGAACATGCCAGCCGGAAGATCAGTCTCCGCCAGGATTTCTCCGAGTAGGAGGGCTCCGAGGGGAGTTGCCGGTGCTGGCTTGATGACGATAGGTGCGCCGACTGCCAAAGCAGGGGCGATCTTGTGCGCCACCAGATTTACCGGGAAGTTGAAGGGGGAAATTCCTAGAACCGGACCATGCGGGAATCGCCGGATGATCGCAGCACGCCCGGCAGTCGACGTCTCGGTGTCAAGGCGCTGAAACTCTCCGTTGAAGCGTCGCGCCTCTTCAGCCGCCAACCGAAAAGTGGATACCGCCCTCGCCGCCTCTGCCAGAGACCACGTAATGGGCTTTCCGTTCTCGGCCGTGATGAGTGCGCCTACCTCGTCGAGGCGCTCTTCAAGGCGACGTGAGACATGGGTCAGCGCCGCCGCTCGCTGGGCCGCTGTGGTCGCCTGGGCTGCCTTGCGCACGCTCCAGGCCGCCTCGATCGCGGTTTCCACAGCAGCCGCATCCGGAACGGAATACGTGCCCACGAGGGATCCGTCGCCAGGGTGGGTGACCTCCGCCTCAGGGCCCTGGCTCCATGCAGATCCAGCGATCCAGGCTGGCCAGTGTCGGGGGGTGGGTGCACTCGTTGAGGTCATGGCACCAACTTATTGCCGGACCCAGCACTTCGGGACTCCGACTCGGACATCAATGAGTCAAGGCCTATCCGACTGGGACGATGCCCTCATCGAGGCTGCAGAGCGCAAACCACAGATCAGCCCGGACAGCGGGATCGTCGAAACTGCGCTCCAGCAAGGTCTCAGCGCGACGAAGTCGATGCCGGACCGTATGACGATGCACGCCAAGGTCTGTCGCTGCCGCATCCACTTGCCCGTGGTGCCCGAGCCATGCTCGGACAGTCGCGAGCAGTTCCGTGGCTTCCGACGATGCGGCGATTGCGCCCACATATTCGGCTGCCCACGTGGATGCAGCTCCGGCATCGACCAAGGACGAGAATCCCCTGCCCGCCAGTCGCTCGAAGTACACGACCCCGGTGCCCGACATGTGTGCGCGCTCGGCTTGATCCATTGCCGACCGAAAACGCATGTGGTCACCGAGCTCAAATGGAGCTGACACTCCGCAGGCGCGAATCGGTTGACCGAGATTGAGCAGGGTGTCGGTGCGCCCGACTGGCACGATCCCGACAATTCCGAGGCCCTCGCACTGGACCCACAAAGCGCCAGTATCGCCGGAGAGCTCGACCAGGACAGATTCGAGATCTGCCGCGGTCGCTGAATCAGCCATTCTCAGCCGCACGATCTGCACCGTCTTGTCTGCGATCCCCAGTGCACTCCATGTTGACATCGGAATCGATTCGGATTCGGCACGGGAGATCAGGAAGGATCGCAGTGCGCTGAGTTCTCCGGAATTGGCCAATGGCCTTGACTTCGACCAGCTCAAGAGTGACACCGCCAGGTTTAGCACTGCCTGATCCGTCGGTGGAAGCGGTTGCGCAGTGCCCACGACGAGGAACCCCGATGCGGCACCACGCACACCCAGCGGAACAAGCACCACGTGCTCATCGGCGGTCGAGATCGCTGACGACGCAAGCAGGCCGCGTGGCCTGAGACGATCGACGTCATCCCGAAATTCCTCGGCCCGCCGCGCAGACTCCTGGGGGAAGGCCGCCAGCGCCGCACCGCGAGCATCGAGGTGCATGGCGAAGCCGCCGACATGACGACCCAGAACACCCACCAGTGCCGCGGTGTCGGAGGTACTGGACAGTGCAGCGCGAATCAATTCACGTTGAGTGGCAAACGCCTGAGCCGACTGCTCGTACTCCTTCGCACTGAGCCACTGAGAAACAGCTCTGGTAATCGCGACGAACGGCATGGGCTCAGGGACGACGATCACGGTCACTCCTCGGGCCTCGGCGGCAGCAATGAGAGCAGCCGGCACCTCGAGGTGACTCAAGCCCACTCCGAACCCAAGGGCGCTGACCCCAGCAGATACGAGGTGTTCGATGTACTCGGCACACGATGCAGGGTCGGCCGAAAGACGCATTCCGGTGGTGAGCAGGAACTCACCTCCTTCAAGCCAAGGGCTCGGGTCCAGCAACTCGCTGATGGCCACCCAACTGACCTGACACTCCAGATCACCCGTGGTGGTGACTGGTGCCAGGGCCAGGTCACGCAGGGCAATGAGCTCACGCACTGTGAGGGACATATTTCCTCAATCAACATGTTGGATAATGGGGCGCTACTAATGTTCCAGAATGGAACCCGCTTAGGCAAGGCATCGCCGTAGGCTGTGTGATGGTCCCGAGACGTGAACCAGCCACCCCAGGAGGAATCATGACGATGACACCCGAGCGCACCGACAACGGCATTGCCCAGGAGCGCCGACTTGTCACCTCGATTCCCGGCCCTGCATCCATCGCACTTCAGGCACGAAAGAACTCCGCCGTCTCCGGAGGTGTCGGCGTCACTCTGCCTGTCTACATCGATCGCGCGGGTGGCGGAATCCTGATCGACGTCGACGGAAATTCACTCATCGACCTTGGTTCCGGCATCGCCGTCACGACGGTCGGCAATGCCAATCCGTATGTCGCCGCGAACGTGGCCGAACAGGCAGCCAAGCTCACGCACACCTGCTTCATGGTCACTCCTTACTCCGGGTATGTCGAAGTGTGCGAGGCACTCAACCGACTGACACCGGGTACACACGAGAAGCGCTCAGCCCTGTTCAACTCCGGTGCGGAAGCCGTCGAAAACGCAGTCAAGGTTGCACGTGTCTTCACCAAGCGCACGGCCGTTGTCGTCGTTGAGCACGGCTACCACGGACGCACGAACCTTACGATGGGCATGACCGCGAAGAACATGCCTTACAAGGAGGGCTTCGGGCCGTTTGCTCCTGAGATCTATCGAGTCCCAGCGTCATACCCCTTCCGCGACCGCGGACTCACTGGCGAGGAGATGGCAGCAATCGCCACAACGCGAATCGAGAAGGAGATCGGTGCACACAACGTTGCAGCGATCATGATCGAACCTGTGCAGGGCGAGGGTGGCTTCATCGTCCCGGGCACGGGCTACTTCGCTGCCATGGCGAATTTCGCCAAGGACAACGGCATTGTCTTCATCGCCGATGAAATTCAGAGCGGCTTCTGCCGGACCGGAGATTGGTTCGCGAGCGAGCACGAAGGCGTTGTTCCTGACCTGATCACCACCGCGAAGGGCATCGCCGGCGGAATGCCTCTTGCCGGCCTGACTGGTCGCGCCGAGATCATGGATTCAGTCCATGCTGGCGGACTGGGAGGCACGTACGGTGGCAATCCAGTGGCATGTGCCGGCGCACTCGGCGCTATTCGCTGGATGGAAGAGACTGACGCAAATGCACGCGCACGCGAGATCGAGTCGATCATGATCCCCCGTCTCCAGGAGATTCAGTCGGCGCACCCGACCATCGGCGAGATCCGCGGCCGTGGCGCGATGATCGCGATTGAGTTGGTCAAGCCCGGCACCATCGAGCCGGATGCAGCTCGGGCAGCAGCGCTGAACAAGTTCTGCCACGAAAATGGAGTCGTCACTTTGACGACGGGCACTTACGGAAACGTCTTCCGATTCCTGCCACCACTGACGATCTCAAACGAGCTTCTGAACGAAGGACTCGACGTGCTGGCAGCAGCCTTCGAGGCCACCGCCTAATCCCTCACTCCCCCGGAATCCGATCGGCAAGCAACGGCTGACGCGGGTCCCAGGTGGTGCCGTCGCGCGCATCCTTGCGTCGGCGCGCAATTGCCGAAAGCGCCTCAAGCACAACTCGGTTTCCGAGCAGTGCGGTGATGTCAGCGTGGTCATATGGAGGGGCAACCTCAACGACGTCGATCCCTACGACAGGCAGCTCGTAACAGATGCGCCTCACGGCATCGAGCAATTGGCGTGCGCTCAGACCACCGGGTTCAGGCGTACCTGTTCCCGGTGCATGCCCGGGA
>CALFIA010000068.1 GCA_937876275.1 uncultured Actinomycetes bacterium
GCCCGACTCCGGTCTCCGCGCTCATTCACGCCGCCACCATGGTCACCGCGGGCGTCTACCTGATTGCCCGAAGCAATGCGATCTTCGATCGTGCGGTGTGGGCGGCCACGGCGGTGATCATCGTCGGCCTGATCACCATCTTCATGGGTGCCACGATCGGCTCAGCCAAGGACGACATCAAGAAGTCGCTCGCCGGCTCGACCATGAGCCAGATCGGCTACATGGTGCTCGCGGTTGGCCTCGGCCCGATCGGCTACGTTTTCGCGATCTTCCACCTGCTCACCCACGGTGTGTTCAAGGCCGGCCTCTTCCTCGGCGCCGGGTCGGTCATGCATGGCATGAACGACAACGTGAACATGCGCCGTTACGGTGCCCTGCGAGGAGCGATGGGCATCACCTTCGTGACCTTCATGGCCGGTTACCTCGCCATCATCGGTATTCCGCCGTTCGCGGGTTACTGGTCGAAGGATTCGATCGTTCACGCAGCCTTCGAGAAGAGCACCCTGATCGGCTTGCTCACGATCATCGCGGCAGGCATCACGGGTTTCTACATGACCCGCATGGTCGCGATGACCTTCTTCGGCAAGGCCCGCTGGGAAGACGATGCGCATCCGCATGAGTCACCGAAGGTCATGACTATCCCGCTCATCATCTTGGCCATCGGCTCCACCTTCCTCGGTCTCGCGCTGCTCTTCTGGGGCAACATCAAGACCTGGCTCGAGCCGGTGCTTGGCCTGACTGAAGCCGAGACCGCACTCCCTGAGGTCGCGATCATTGCCATCACGCTCTCGGTGGTCATCATCGGCGCCATCATCGGCTGGGTCATGTACGCCCGCCGCGCAGTGCCGGTCGAGGCACCTCGCGGTTCATGGCTGACCCGCGCTGCTCGTCAAGATCTTTATGGCGATGCGGTCAACGATGCACTCGTCGTCCGTCCGTCGTACCACCTGGCTCGCGTGCTCAACTGGTTCGATGCCCGCGGCGTCGACGGCTTCGTCAATGGCACCGCGGCCTTCGTCGGCGGCGCTTCGGGCCGCATGCGCAAGTACCAGAGTGGTTTTGCACGTTCCTACGCGTTGTCGATGGTGGGTGGCGCCGTGATTGTCGTCCTCGCCCTGGTGTTGGTGAGGCTGTAATGAGCTCCTTTCCCTGGCTGACCCTCCTCGGAGTGGTGCCTCTCGTCGGAAGCATCGTCGTGGTGCTCCTGCCGAAGGCGAAGGCACTCCTCGCCAAGCAGGTCGCACTCGCGTTCGCGTTCGTGACCCTCGTGCTCACCGTGGCCATGGCCCTGCAGTTCCAGGCCGACTCCACCGCGCAGTTCCAGTTCGTCGAGCAGCAGTCGTGGATTCCGGCGTTCGGCATCTCGTATGCGGTCGGCGTCGACGGCATCGGCCTAGTGCTGATCGCTCTCGCCACCACGTTGGTGCCGATCGTGATCCTCGCCGGTTGGAAGGACGCCGACAACGAGCGCGGCAGCGTGAAGGGTTACTTCGCCCTGATCTTGGTACTCGAGACCTTGATGATCGGCGTCTTCGCCGCCACTGACGTCTTCTTGTTCTATGTCTTCTTCGAAGCCATGCTGATCCCGGTCTACTTCATGATCGGCCGTTACGGCGGTCCGCAGCGTTCGTACGCCGCCGTGAAGTTCCTGCTGTACTCGCTTGTCGGTGGCCTGTTCATGCTGGCCTCGCTGATCGGTCTGTACGTCGTCTCCGCACAGATGACCGGCCACGGCACCTTCGACTACGCGTCACTTGTCGGTCTCGATATCGACCCGTTCGCGCAGAAGCTTCTCTTCCTCGGCTTCTTCTTCGCGTTCGCAGTCAAGGCACCGCTCTGGCCCTTCCACACCTGGCTGCCTGACGCTGCGGGCCAGTCGAAGCCCGGTACCGCGGTGCTCCTCATCGGCGTACTCGACAAGGTCGGCACCTTCGGCATGCTGCGTTACTGCCTGCCGATCTTCCCTGACGCCTCGTCGTTCTACGCACCGATCGTCATCGGCATGGCCTTGATCGGCATCTTCTACGGAGCCTACGTGGCGCTCGGCCAGAACGACATGAAGCGGCTGTTCGCGTACTCGTCGATGTCGCACTTCGGCTTCATTGCCCTGGGCATCTTCGTCTTCACGAGCATCGGTCAGTCCGGCTCGGTTGTCTACATGGTCGCCCACGGCCTGTCGACAGCTGCGCTCTTCCTGACCGCCGGCTTCCTGATGCAGCGCAACAAGAACTCCGCACTGATCTCCGATTACTCGGGCGTGAACAAGGTGGCTCCGGTTCTTGCGGGCTTCTTCCTTATCGCCTCGCTCTCCTCGCTCGCCCTGCCGGGCCTGGTGTCGTTCATCGGCGAGTTCATGGTGCTGCTGGGCTCCTTCCAGCGCTACATGTGGGTCGGTGCGATTGCGACCTTCGGCATCGTGATCACTGCCGCCTACGTACTGCGCGTCTACCAGAAGACAATGACCGGCCCCACGGCCGACGGTCTTGTCGGAATGAAGGATCTGCGTGGTCGCGAGGTCACCGCACTTGTGCCGATTGCGGCACTGACCATCGTGCTCGGCTTCTTCCCGGCTCCGATTCTCAATGTCGTCAATCCCGCGGTCGATCGCGTGATGACCACGATCGGGGCCAGCGATCCTGCCTCGACCGTGCCTAGTGCCTCCGTTGAAGGGAACGGCCAGTGAATCCCGTAGTCCTGGCCGACAAGGCCCTGTTCGACATCCCGCCGCTGGATTACAGCGCGATCGCTCCGATCCTGATCCTGCTCGTCGTGGCGGTGGTGTCAGTTCTCGTCGAGGCGTTCTTGCCCAAGGGTGCTCGTCGCCCCGTGCAGCTCGTGCTCGTCTTCGGTGCGCTCATCGCAGCATTCGTCGATGTCGTGACCCTCTCGGGCATGCGCATCATCACCGCTTCGGGCTCGATCTCGATCGATGGTCCTGCGCTGGTCATGCAGGGCGCGATCCTCATCCTCTCGGCATTGGGCGCGATGCTCATGGCCGAGCGACTCGTCGATCCGTCGGGCGACGCCTTCGCAGCACGTGCCTCTGCACTGCCGGGCTCCGAGGATGAGAAGCAGTTCACTGCGCGCGGCTACTTCCAGACCGAAGTCTGGCCGCTGTTCCTGTTCTCCGTTGCCGGCATGCTGCTCTTCGTCTCGGCAAACGACCTGCTGCTTATGTTCGTGGCGCTCGAAGTCATGTCGTTGCCGCTCTACCTGCTGGTCGGCATGGCACGTCGCCGTCGCCTGCTCTCGC
>CALFIA010000069.1 GCA_937876275.1 uncultured Actinomycetes bacterium
CCAACAGGGTCGCCGTCCCCGCGTGATGATTGCCAAACTGGGCCAAGACGGTCACGACCGGGGTGCCAAAGTGGTGGCCACCGCCTATGCCGATTTGGGCTTTGATGTCGACATGGGCCCGCTGTTTCAAACCCCCGAAGAGTGTGCCCGCCAAGCGATTGAAAACGACGTACATGCCGTGGGCGTGTCCACCTTGGCGGCGGGTCACAAGACCTTGGTGCCTGCCATCATTGCCGAGCTCAAAAAACAAGGGGCCGACGACATCATCGTCTTCGTGGGCGGCGTGATTCCACGCCAAGACTACGCGCTGTTGTACGAACAAGGCGTCAAAGGCATTTACGGTCCGGGCACACCCATTCCGGTCAGTGCCAAAGATGTGTTGGAACAGATCAAAAAGGCCTTGGCTTAAAGCTTGCGAATCTTTGAATTGATATATATCATTTGATGCATACCATCAAAGGATCCACCATGAACGTAGCACGCGACACCGCCAAAATATTCAGCACAGGACGCAGCCAAGCGGTGCGCTTGCCTAAAGCTTATCGCTTTGACACGGCGGAGGTGTTCATTGAAAAGGTGGGCAACACAGTGATTCTTCGCCCTAAACAGGATCCATCCACCGCTTGGGGCACGCGTTTGCAGTCCATCCTGGGTGGCTGGGAGGGTATGCCTGAGGAAATTGAGCGCAACCACACCCTGTCGGTGGACGACATCGAGAGCTTGGATTGATGTCTGCGCTTTATCTGCTCGACACCAACATGGTGATCTACATCCAGCGTGGCGTGCCCAATGTGCTGGCGCGTTTGAATGAGTTGGGTGCTGACCGTGTGGCACTGTCTTCGATCGTGGTGGCCGAGTTGGCTTACGGGGTTGAAAAGAGTGCGCATAAAGAGCGCAACCGCAAAGTGCTGGAGCTGTTCCTGAGTGAAGTTCGCGTGTTGCCCTGGACGCAAGACGCCATGTGGCACTACGCCCGACACAACCATGCCTTGCGTACATCGGGAAACGTCATCGGCGAAATGGACTTGTTGATTGGCTGCCATGCATTGGCCTTAGACGCCGTGTGCGTGACCCACAACACGCGTGAGTTTGAGCGGATTGAAGGTTTGAGGTTGGAAAACTGGGTCAACCCAGTCAGCGCGCCATGACTCCTGAGCCATTGCTCGACGGGCTGCTGCACGGCAACGCTGCGGTGCAGCGCCGCGCCATGGCCAAAGCCATCACGCTGCTCGAATCCACCCGCACCGACCACCGTGTGATGGCCGATGCTTTGCTGACTGCGATGCTGCCGCACAGCGGCCAATCGTTTCGTCTGGGCATCAGTGGGGTGCCGGGGGTGGGCAAGTCGACCTTCATCGAGGCCTTGGGCTTCGAAGTGCTCGTCTACGGTCACCCGCGGTGAATCTGACGGCGCTCCTTTGACTGCGAACTGAGGAAGTCTCGAAGTGTTGACACTCGCGGCAGCGGGGGTCTCCGCCGGAGTGCGAGCGTCGTGCGCGCGAAGGATTTGGAAGGCGGCCCGGGCCTCGTCCAGGTCGTACCGGCGATGCCCCCCTCGGGTGATTGTTACGGGCAGCAGTCCACGATTCGTCAGCGTTCGGACCCATGAGCCCGAGACTCCAAGTTCTTGGGCAAGTCGCCCTAAGGACACGAGTTGGTTCATCGTTCACCCCACGGATTCCACTCACTGTAGATTCTTCTGCAAATACTACACTCTCATTGAGGTCAGTATAGATAAATCTATACTATCAGCACTGAAGTGTAGATTTATGAGGCGCGAAGTCGGTTGTCAGCGGGCGCTGGTGACTGTCATCTGCCCGATGGCGAAGGTGACCGACGGGCTGAAGAGATTGACGCTCAACTCGTCATTGAGCATGTCGGCAACATCTTGGTTCGCCACCTGAAGCTTCATGCCGCGGTAGTTGGTGGAGTCGTAGTAGCCGAGGGTCTGCTTGATCGTCGCGATGCTCGTGATCGCGAAGAGCTGCGCATTCGTGCCGTCCTTGAGAACGCAGTCGATCACCTTGGCGCGTGTGTCGATCACCGGCGTCTGGCAGTTCACGAACTCACGAGTCTTGGTGTTCTGGATCTTGAAGCCGCCGGCCGCGAAGTTCGCGGTGCCGAGCTTGGCCACGATCGGAATCGCCACGCGCACGCGGGTAAGTGGCGAATTCGAGAGCGCCGAGCCGGGGGAGATACCTGAAAGAGCGATGCCCGAGGCGAACCACGTTGGTGCGATGCCGTTAGCGGTGGTGAAGAAGAAGTTGCCGCTGGCGTCGTCGGCATTCACCGGTGCCGAGCTGCCGGTGTTCTTGGCGGGCTCGCCTGTCGTCACGGCGGTCGTGATCGAGTCGGTGGCGTTGACGCCAGACGCAACAGTGTCGGCAGCCTGGGCGCTCGTGGAGATCGTGAAGGTGGCGGCGACCGCGAGAGTCGTAGCGAGGCCGAGCGCGAGCCGAGTGGTGCGCATGAATCCTCCGAGGCAGTGCCGCTCACGCCGAATTCGGCGGACTCAGCAAGGATAACCCCGTGGACGCAGCACTGACCCTGAGCGAAACCCTGCACGAGGCCCTCGTGGCTGCCGTGGGTTCGGCGCATGTACTCACCGACCCCTCGGTGACCGCGGAGTTCACGACTGAGTGGACAAGACGCTTCTCTGGCCCGTGCCGGGCCGTGGTGCGCCCTGGGTCGACCGACGAGGTCTCAGCTGTCGTTCGGGCCTGCGTGGCCGCTGGGGTGCCGGTGCTGCCCCAGGGCGGCAATACCGGGCTCGTGGGTGGTTCGGTGCCCGCCGGCGTGCCAGGCGCCCATGGAGCACCCGTGATCGTGTCGACTCGGCGGCTGTCGTCGATTTCGGCCGTGGACCAACTCTCGGGCCAGCTGACCGCCGGAGCCGGCGCGACCCTGGGCGATGTTCATCGCGCAGCCGAGGCGGCCGGCTGGATCTACGGGGTTGACCTCGCAGCTCGGGATTCGTGCACCATCGGCGGCAACGTAGCGACCAACGCCGGCGGCATCAACGTGATTGCCTACGGCATGACCCGCGCTTCGGTCGTCGGCATCGAGGCCGTGCTGCCCGACGGCCAGGTGATCTCCCATTTGTCTGGCCTGCTGAAGGACAACACGGGTTACGACCTCGGTGCACTCTTCTGCGGCTCCGAAGGAACGCTGGGCATCATCACGGCGGTGCGCGTGCGCCTGCATCGTCCGCATGCTGCAACGTCGGTGGCTCTTGTTGGGTGTTCGTCATTTTCGTCTGCATTGGAATTGATGCGGCGTGCACGTGCCGGGGCTTACCCGGTGATCGGCGCGGAGGTCATTGACGCGTCAGGCATGGAGCTCGTGATGGGGCTGGCTGATCTGCCGTATCCGCTTGAGTCGCGGTGGGAATTAGTGGTGCTTCTCGAGATCGCTGATGGTGGTGACGGTTCAGGGTTGCCGCTCGACGAAGACGCCGATGCTGTTGTGGCATTTGACTCTTCGTCACGCGCGCGGCTGTGGTCGTACCGCGAACGACAGTCCGAGGCTTACTCAACTCTCGGCGTGATTCACAAGCTCGATATCTCAGTGCCGCTCGAATCGTTGGCGGAATGCGCGGATGAGCTGCGCACCTTGATCGAGTCGTATCCGGTCGTGACGACGTATGGCGTATTCGGGCATCTGGCCGACGGCAACATCCACCTCGAGATTGCCGGGCCTAAGTGGGATGACCTCGAGATTGATCACTCGATGCTCGCGTGCGCTGCGCGATACGGCGGGTCGATCTCGGCTGAGCATGGAGTTGGGCGCGCGAAGGCGCGCGAGCTCGGGATGTGTCGATCGTCAGTTGAGATCGCAGCAATGAAGGCGATCAAGGATGCGTGGGATCCGCAGGGGCTGATGCATCCGGGCGTGCTGTTCGCGGAGAACTAGCGTTCCGGCAGAAGAATCGCGCGCAGCTCGTCAGCGCTATGCACGATGTAGTCGGGCTCGGCGTCGATGAGCTCGCCCTCGTCGGCATAGCCCCAGGCAGCGCCGATCGAGGTGAAGCGGTGATGCTTGGCGCCGATGATGTCTTCCTTGCGGTCGCCGACCATCACGATGTTCGCGTTATCGCCATCAGTGATGATGCCGCCGATGTTCTCTATGGTGAAGCTCAGGATGCTCGGCTT
>CALFIA010000070.1 GCA_937876275.1 uncultured Actinomycetes bacterium
GACCATCATCACGTCGGTGAAGAAGACCAATCGCGCACTTGTCGTACATGAGGCAGTCGAATTCGGCGGAATCGGCGCGGAGATCTCGGCGCAGATCACCGAGCAGGCATTCGATTACCTCGATGCGCCGGTCGCGCGCGTAGCCGCACCGTTCTCGCCGTCGCCCTACGCGCCGATTCTCGAGAATGCCTACATGCCCGATGCCAATCGCATCGCCGCCGGCATTCGCGCAGTGCTCGGGCGAGGCTGATCGTGGCCATCGAGGTAACCCTGCCCAAGTTGGGGCTCACCATGGAAGAAGGCACTCTCGAAGAGTGGCTGGTCAATGACGGCGACGTCATCACCGTGGGTACCCCTCTGCTGCGCCTGGCGACCGACAAGATCGATGTGGATGTCGAAGCCGAAGCCGAGGGCATCATGGCTCGCGCCGTGCCCAACGGCACCACGCTGCCGCCGGGCGCAGTGCTCGGCTGGCTGCTAGCCCCCGGCGAGGCGGCACCTGCTGGTTCGGCGCCGGCAGTTGCGCCCGCGTCGACCGAACAGGTCACCACATCTGTGTCTGCGGCACCCGCAGCCGCGATCGTGCACGAGGGTGGTCGTCAGTTCGTGTCGCCCAATGCGCGCCGTGTTGCCGAGCAACTCGGTGTTGACATCACGCAGGTGGCAGGTACTGGCCCGAACGGTCGTGTTGTCTCCGAAGATGTTGAGGCTGCCGCTGCTGCAGGCTCCGCCAAGATCACCTCGCCGCTGGCACGTCGCGATGCGGCGCAGGCCGGCATTGACATCAACGCCGTTCAGACCGAGAGCGGCTTTGTCACTCGCAAGGACGTCCGCGACGCCATCAGCGGTCAGGTAGTGACCCCGGCGGCACCTGCTGCGGCAGCAGCAAGCGCGGTTGCATCGATGCAGGAGACCGCATCGATCATCCCGATGAAGGGCATGCGCGGCACCATCGCAGCGCGCATGGTGCAGAGCCTGACCGAGATGGCCCAGCTCACGCACGGCTTCGAGGTCACCATGGATGCCGTGGTCGATCTTCGCGCCACTCTCAAGGAGCAGTACCGCGATCTTGGCCTTCAGGTGCCATCGCTTAACGACTTCATCGTGCGCGCGGCATCGCTCGCACTGCGCAAGCATCCGATCCTGAATTCGACGATTGTCGACAAGGAGATTCACCTCCTCAGTCACATCCACATGGGCATGGCCGTGGCAGTGCCCGGTGGCCTGATGGTGCCTGTCATTCGTGACGCCGACACCCTGTCGATCTTCGAGCTTGCCCGTGTCACGCGCGAGCTTGCCGAGGACTGCCGCGCCGGCTCGATCTCCCTCGACGCGCTCGAGGGTGGCACCTTTGCGGTGACCTCGCTGGGCACATACGGCGTCGACATGTTCACCCCGGTGATCAACCCCGGCAATGTCGGCATCCTCGGTGTCGGCCGACTACGCGAAGGCGGCAAGTGGGAGGGTGAGCGCTTCGTCAAGACTCAGGTGCTGACCCTGAGCCTGACCTTCGACCACCGCGTGGTCGATGGGGCACCCGCAGCGGAGTTCCTGCAGACGATCAACGAGCTTCTCGCCCGTCCGCTGGTTCTCCTGCCCGGCGCCTGACATGCCCGTCATCTATCTGGTTCGCCACGGACAGGCGAGCTTCGGCACGGATGACTACGACGTCCTGTCTCCTGCGGGTGAGCAGCAGGCTGCACTCGCAGGTCGCGAGCTGGTACGCCGCGGTGTGCGCACGCCTGTTTTCGGCAGTGGCACGCTCGCTCGTCAGCGTGACACCGCAAGCATTGTTGCGGGGGAGTTCGGCATCACTTCACCGCACCTGGCTGTCGATCCGCGTTGGGATGAATTCGACGCGCATGCCCTCGTAGCCGAATCGCTCGGCATCCCCGAGATTCCGCATGAGATGACCTCGGCCGAGTTCCAGGTGCATCTCGATAAGGCTTTCGTTGCGTGGATGAACGACCCCCACGGCACTTGGGTGCAGTTCAGTGACGGAGTTCTGGGCGCATTGACCGATTTCGCGGCGTCGGTGCCGAAGGGGAGTGACGGCATCGTGGCCACGTCGGCAGGCGTGACCGGAGCCCTCGTGGCTCGGCTGCTACGAACCGAGCCGGAGATGGCGATTACCTTGAACAAGGTCAGCATCAATGCCTCGATCACCACGGTGCTCTCGGGCGCCAGTGGGCTCACGCTGCTCACGTTCAACGACCATTCGCATGTGATCGGCCCCGAAGGAATGCTCACCACTCGCTAGTGGTCCAGATCTGACTTACTTAGCAATCAGTCCTGAAAGTAAGTGCCGTCTCAGATGTAGCGGACGACGTCAGAGCCGTCCCAGTCCTCGTGAAGCGCCGCGACCTTGGTGTAAAGCCCGCGCAGGTGTTCGGAGCCGACATACAGCTCGATCAGGCCGCCGAGGGTCTCGCGAGCATCGAGGAAATGCACTTTCATTCCGGACGACGAAATGAGCTCCATCGTCAGCGGGAATCCCTGTGCTTGGAGAGCCGCGCTGCTCACATCGAGATCGTTGACGAAGTAGGCGTAGTGGTTGACCTGATTCGGCGCCGAATGGCGAAATACCTCATTCATGCTGGCCGGTTCGCATTCATGGAGTTCGACGAGCTCGAGCATTACCGGGCCCCACTGACCGAAGGCTGCGCTGTGGTCGTAGACCGCGGGCTCTCCGTGGTGACTGGCCTGGACGTCCATGTGCCGGCGGACCAGGAACGGCCCTGCGCCCACCTTCTCGGCCCACTCGTGGCAGGCCGCCTCGAGGTCAGGAACCGTGTAGGCAATCTGCACGAGTTCGCGAGGCAGAGCGGAGATTCCGGGGATGGGCGGGTTGCTCATGTCACTCCTCGATGGTCGGGAAAGTTACTGTACCCCGAGACAAGTTGTGTAGTCTGGGGCTCACGAAGAACCGCGACATCGCACGTCAGGGAGCTCTCATGGCCAAGGCCTACAACCACCCGATCACGGGGCTGGTCTACTCGGTGAACGAGGTCGGCCTGGTCGACGTCCGTGACCCCAAGACCGGCGCTTACGGAGTCTTCGATGACAACGGCGTCTGGTTCGAGGGCGAGATCCGCGACGTCGACTTCCAGGCACTTGGCTGGGTGGGTCGCACTCCCGAGGCTCGCGCGTTGCGCGAGGCCAACGCGTGAAGTCGACTACCGCGGTACTCCTCGCGCGACGCCCTCAGCACACCTTCGTTGCCGAAGACCTCACTCTGGGCGAGATCGAACTCCCTGAACTTACCGCAGGTCACGCGCTCGTGCGCAATCAGTACATGAGCCTTGACCCCTCGACGCGCGGCCGCATGGATCCGGGTGAGAAGCAGTACACAACCAACTTCACTATCGGCGGCCCGCTGGATGGCTCGGCCATCGGCGTGGTTGTCGAGTCGGCTTCCGACAAGCTGCCCGTGGGCGCGACCGTTCGCCATCGCATGGGTTGGCGCGAGTACGCCGTCGTCGATGACGTCGCCGCCACGGTGTGTGACACCGAGCTTGCTCCTGCCATCAACTGGCTCAGTTCGCTTGGCCAGACAGGCTTCACTGCCTATGCCGGCCTCTTCCCCGTCGGCAAGCTCAAGGCCGATGAGGTCGTTCTCGTCTCCGGCGCCGGTGGTGCCGTTGGTTCTATGGCAGGTCAGTTCGCTCGCCTGTCGGGTGCACGTCACGTGATCGGCAGCGCCGGTGGCGCAGATAAGTGCCAGTGGCTCCTCGATGACTGCGGTTTCGATTACGTGATCAACTACCGCGATTCCGAGTTCGCCGACGAGCTTCCGAAGGCAGCTCCCGAAGGAATCGACCTCTTCTTCGACAATGTTGGCGGCTGGCAGATGGCGGCGGCATTCCAGAACATGAAGATCCACGGGCGCGTCTCGATGTGCGGTGCGATCTCGAACTTCGGCACGACTCCTCAGCCGAGTACTGCAGTAATGATCGAGATGATCCTTCGCCGCATCACCGTGCAGGGCTTCATCGTGCGCGACTTCGAGGATCTGCGTCCCGAGTTCGAGGCGAAGGTCAGTGGCTGGCTGGCGAGTGGCGAACTCGTCGATCGCGCGACAGTTGTCGAGGGCATCGCCAATGCAGGTGCAGGTCTTGCCGGCCTGCTCTCCGGTGCGAACGTGGGCAAGGCCCTCGTCCACCTTTCCGACTAGAGAGGGTGCAGCCGTGAGCATTCAGCTTGTCGACGCGAGCCTGTTCGCCTCCACCGAGCCGGTGGCTCTCCAAGGTTCGGCATGCGCCACATGTGGCGCTCACGTGTTCCCCGCACAAGGCTCGTGCCCGATGTGTGCGGGCGTCGACGTCAGCAATGTCGCTCTTCCTACCGAGGGCACGGTCTGGTCGTGGACCACTCAGAACTTCGCGCCCAAAGCACCGTTTCGTACCGACGAGTTCCACCCTTTCAGCATTGGTTACGTCGACCTCGGCTCAGTAATCGTCGAGGGCTGGCTGCTCGACAAAACTGAGTGGGTCATCGGTGAACCCGTGCGTCTCGCACTCGCCAAGGCCTGGACCAATGACGACGGAACTGTCGTGCACACCTACGGATTCGAGGCCATCTGATGAGCGGCGCGAATATCGATAACGAGGTCTACATCGTCGGCGGTGGCATGACCGAGTTCGGCCGCTTTGACGGCGAGGATCAAGAGCTCGCCGAACAGGCGATGCGCGAGGCCCTTGCCGACTGCAACATCACCTGGGCCGATGTCGACTTCGCCGTGGGTGGCACCAATGGAGAGACCAAGCCCGACAACATGGTCGCGCGCATGGGGCTCACCGGCCTTCCCTTCATCACGGTCAAGAACGGCTGCGCCACCGGCGGTGTCGCGCTGATGACAGCGCGCAACGGTCTTATCGCCGAAGGTCGCGATATCGCAGTCGTGGTTGGCTATGACAATCACGCACGCGGTGCGTTCGCTGCATCGCCAGCACGCTACGGAATCGGTGATTGGTACGGCGAGACCGGAATGATGGTCACGACCTCGTACTTCGCGCTCAAGATTCGTCGCTACCTGCACGAGCACGGTATCGACGAGCGCACGCTCGGGTATGTCTCGGAGAAGGCCTTCGACTACGGCTCCGCCCACCCGCTCGCCTGGCGCCGCAAGCCGGTGTCAGTTGACGAAGCGATCGACTCCGACGTCATCAATGCGCCGCTGACTCGCTTCATGTTCTGCTCGCCCGATGCCGGTGCCGTGGCCCTCGTCCTGGCTCGCGGAAAGCGCGCCTTCGAGCTGTGCGAGAACCCCATTCGCCTCGCAGCAGTCGAGCTTCGCGGCCGACGTCCAGGCTCTTTCGAGGTGTTCTCTCCGTGGCTGTCGACAGGCGAACGCACCAGTCCGTCGATCGATGCTGCGCAGGCGGCATTCGCGACTGCTGGCATCACTCCCGATCAGGTGCAGGTCGCTCAGCTGCAAGACACTGATAGCGGTGCCGAGATCATTCACCTCGGCGAGACCGGCCTGTGCGCGAACGGCGAGCAGGGCGTGGGCTACCTCAACGGTGATTACAAGATCGACGGGAAACTGCCGGTGAATACCGACGGCGGCTGCCTCGCCAACGGCGAGCCGGTTGGTGCATCAGGCCTTCGCCAGGTGCACGAGGTCATGCGCCAGCTTCAAGGACGTGCGCTCGGCCAGCAGGTGCCGAATAATCCGCGTATTGGCTTCACCCATGTCTATGGCGCACCCGGAATCTCGGCGTGCACCGTTCTCGTCAAGGAAGGTGCGAACTCGTGAGCGAGCTCGATCCCGCCCAGCTTGAGGCCTTTCGCGCTGAGGTGCGCGCCTGGCTGTCGACCGTCGCCAAGCCACGCACTGAAGAAGTACGCGTATGGGGTCAAGGCGATCCCGAACTGCAGATCGTCATTGCCAAGAGCGAGGAAGACGAGCGCGCCCACCTCGATCGCGTGCGCGAGTACCGCAAGGCGCGTTTCGACGCCGGCTTTGGTGCCCTGACTCTGCCCGAGGAATTCGGCGGTCGTGGCCTGCCGAGTGTGTACGCCGTTGCCTTCGCGGACGAGGAGCGCGAGTTCGACGTTCCGCCGTCATCGGAGCTCATCTCGGTCACGACCGGCCTGGTCGGTGCAGCCGTGAGCGTGTTCGGAACGCCTGAGCAGCGCGAGAAGTACGCGCGTGCTTTCCTGCGTACCGACGAACTCTGCTGCCAGCTGTTCAGCGAACCGGGTGCGGGCTCCGATCTCGCGGGTCTGTCGACCAAGGCAGTTCGTGATGGCGATGAGTGGGTCATTGACGGCCAGAAGATCTGGACCTCGAACGCGCAGTTCGCCGAGTACGGCTTCATGCTCGCGCGCACTGATCCCGATGTGGTCAAGCAAGGTGGCATCACGGCTTTCCTGGTCAAGATGGATTCCCCGGGTATCGAGATCCGCCCCATTCGCCAGATGAGCGGCCCCTCGAGTTTCAACGAGGTCTTCTTCGACGGCGCCCGCATTCCTGACTCCATGCGCATCGGCGATGTCAACGACGGCTGGAAGGTCGCGATGGCGACGCTGGGCTTCGAGCGCTCGTCATCAGGCTCGGGCCACCGTCGCAAGGGCGGCACTGTCGCCGATCTCGTCGAGCTTTCCAAGGCTCTTGGCCTGAACGACGATCCGGTCGTGCGGCAGGAATTGGCGGATGTGTATGTGCGTGCGCGTTTGCACGCCGCTGTCGTGGCAAAGGTTGCCCGCGCTAATGCAGCTGGCGACAAGCCTGGCCCTGCTGGCTCACTGGGAAAGCTGATTGCCTCCGACAATCTCGTGCGCATTGGCAATGCGGCTGCCGACATGCTCGGCTCAGCGCTCGTCGCCGACACGGGCGAGTGGGGGCAGTTCGCGTGGTCCGATCATGTGCTCGGCGCACCGGGCTACCGCCTCGCAGGTGGCACCGACGAGATTCAGCGCAACATCATCGCTGAGCGAGTGCTTGGGCTGCCTGCCGAGCATCGCGCTGACAAGGCCCCGTTCTCGCAGCTCAGCAAGAACTAGACGCAGCAACGTGAAAGGGCCGCCCACCGGGCGGCCCTTTCACGTTGAGGTCAGTTACCAGTCGAGCAGAGTTGCCACACGCTCGCGGTGGAAAGCCGCGTCACCGAGGAATGCAGCGTCAAAGCGCGCACGCCGGAAGTACAGATGCGCATCGTGCTCCCACGTGAAGCCAACGCCACCATGCAGTTGAATCGCCTCTGCTGCAAGGGCATTGAAGGCATCGGAGCCCCAGGCTTTCGCGACTGCCGCATCTGCGGAGAGGTTCTCGGAGTGCTCCCACGTCACGCGCTCGAGACCAGCGCGTGCCATTTCGACCTGAATCAGGGCGTCGGCCATGCGGTGCTTGACGGCCTGGAAACTGCCGATCTCGCGGTTGAACTGCCGGCGCAACTTGATGTACTCGAGGGTCATGTCGAAGCAGTACTGGGCACCACCGAGTTGGTCGGCGCCGATAGCCAGCAGTGAGATATCGAGGCCGCGTTCGATTGCCGCGAGACCGGCTCCGCCTGTCGTCAGTCGGGTCGCTGCGGCAGACGAGAACGCGACTGATGCCGAAGGGCGACTGAAGTCGAGCGAGGTAAGTGCCGTGGCAGCCGCGTCAGCAGACTCGACGATGAAGAGGTCGATGCCGGCATCGGTACGCGCGGCCACGACGAAGAAAGCTGCGGAGGCGCCGAAGGGCACGAAGCGCACGGTGCCATTGACAGCTGCATCGGAACCTGTGACGTTCACGCCTTCGGAGGTGAACCGCCCACGTACGTCAGTGATCGCCGGTGCAGCGATCTCGCCGCCTGCGATGCGTTCGAGGTAGGGGAGTGCTGCCTCGCCGGCAGCGGCCAGGATCTGGCCTGCGACGACGGTGCTCGTCAGGAACGGCACGGGAGCAAGGGTGGCACCGAGCTCCTCGGTGACCGCCAGGATTTCTGCCAGGCCGCCGAGGCCGCCGACCTCCTCGGGCAGGCCGACGCCCGCCAGGCCGATCTCCTCGGCAAGCAGTGTCCACAGCGCCAGGTCGAATCCGGGGTTGTCGTCGCGTGCCTCGAGCTCGCGAACCCGCTCGGGGTAGCCCGACTCGGTCGCTGCGGCCCGAACGGTGAGGCGAAGCTCGGCGAGCTCCTCGCGATCAAGGCTGGCGAGGGCGAGTTCGCTGGTCATCTGTCTCCCGGGGGCAGGTGAATCGGGTGGTGGTCCGTTTCGATAGTTCGATAACAGTAAGTCTATCCGCGCGTCCTCGCCTGTGGCAGCCGGATTCCTCCCCTTGATCTGGGGCAATGAGGGCATTTCGTCACCACATTGTTACTGCCCAACTCGTCACATTTCATAGGACGTGCATGTATCGTGACGATACTTCGCCACCTCGCCGTGGCACTCGACCGGAAGAGAGATCCATGCGCAAGCCCCTCGTCGCCCTGGCCATGATGGCTTCGGCCTCCCTTGTTCTCGCGGCTTGTGCCATGCCGGCAGATGATCCCAACTTCCAGGCCAATACCAGCGTGGGCGGCGGCGGAGACGCAGTAGCGGATGCTGCAGCTGCTGAGGCGAGTAACGCGGCACTGGATGCCGCAGAGGCTGCTCCCACCAGTATCGGCGTCGACGCACCGCTTGCCGCAGCGCCGAAGAAGGGCGCGTCGATCATCAGTTTGACCGATGGTTCCGACTACGAGGCGGTCACCGAGACAGCCATGGCCGATGCCGCCAAGGCGTTGGGCTGGACCTTTAAGTCCGTCACGGTCGATCCGATGGACCCCACGGCCACGGCTACGGCATTTGCCGACGCATTAGCGACGAAGCCTTCAGGCATCCACATCAGCGGCGAGTTCTACGACTCGCTTCTGGAAAGCCTGCCCAATGCCGAGTCGGCCAAGGTTCCCGTGGTGTGCACCGGCTGCACAGGTGAACCAGGCAATGGCCTGACCGACACCAGCATTGATGGCACCACGCAGAACAATGCCTGGGGCGATGTGCTGGCCGCGTACGTCAACAAGTCGCAGTGGAAGGGCGAAGCTGCGGGCGTGCAGATCTTCGTGGCCCCCGGCGGAGCCATCAACGACTTCAATGTCCAGTTCGACACCAGTTTGCTCGCCCTGTGCCACGAGTGCTCGACCATGCAGTCGGTCGTCGACCCGACGGTCGTGGATCCTGCCGACCCGGCCGCGGTGACCGGTTTCGTGTCCAGTGAGATGGGCACGAGCCTGGGCGCCTGGGCCTTGCTCGATTCGGGTGCGTACTCCAATGGCGTGGCGGAGGCCCTGGCTACCGACCCGACAATGCTCGCGCCCATCACCGTGATCGGTCGAGGTGCCTCGGCAACAGATGTGGCCAACCTTGCCGGCCTCGGTGCACCGCCCACCCTCGACCCTGCCGCGACTGCGCGCACCCCTGAGGAGGCCAAGGCACTGCAGGCCTGGATCGCCATCCCGCTGCCGGTCATGGGCTGGCGGGTCATCGACCAATTCGCCCGTATTCTGGGCGGGGACGCGCTGTCGGATGGTCCGCTCCCGAGCCAGTTCCTGACCGGCGGCAATGCGGCGGATGCCGTGGTCGACTCCAAGGGCAATTTCATCGGCGTCAAGGACTTCGAGGCTCAGTTCCTCAAGCTCTGGGGCGTCAAGTAGGACCTGGCAATCCGAACATCGTGGCCCGTCCCCCTCGGGGGCGGGCCACAGCCATGCCTGGGTCAAGGGGCAATGGCTCTTTTCCTACTGACTTCATGGACATGTGTGCGTTCACATGTCGGACTACCGCAGGTAGGGAGTCCTAGTTTCTTGACAGTAACTCCGTGAATTAACGCCGGGAACAGAATTCGTGACCCAAATGAGACGGAAAACCCTTCACATTCCATGGACGTTCATGTAATTTCAGATGGCTCGGGTTCGTAAGTACCCCTCGACTGGAAGAGAGATCCATGCGCAAGTCAATTGCAGCAGTAGCCGTCGTGGCCGCTGCCTCCATGGCCTTTGTTGGCCTCGCTCCGGCAGCGTCCGCTGCCGATGGCGTTGCCACCGCCAAGGCCATCGTTGCCAAGTACTCCAAGAATCCAACCTCTATCGGAAACATCCCGGTGATCGGCAAGCCGATTCCCAAGGGCAAGTACGTCATCGTCATGACCGGTGACTCCGACGCGGCCATCACCTTGAACAAGTTCCAGGTCCAAGCCGGCCAGCTCCTCGGCTGGCGGATGGAAGCTCAGCAGGCCAAGAGCACGATTGAAGATCAGCGCAAGGTTCTCTCGCAGGCGATCGCCAAGAAGCCTGACGGCATCGCGATCTCCGGTCTCGAGCCCGAGTCCTACGGCGATCTCTTCAAGCAGGCCAAGGACGCCGGCATCGTGATCATGTGCTCAGCCTGCCTCGCTGCTCCGTACGGTGCAGTGGTCGACACCCACGTTGCAGGCCCGAAGATGCTGGACCTCTGGGGCCAGATGATCGCTGCCTTCGCTGTGGCCAACGTCAAGGGCACGCCCGACGTCCAGGCCTTCGGCCTGTCGGTGTACCCGGTTCTGGTGCGCTACGACAAGTCGTTCGCCGCGAACCTCAAGAAGCTCAGCCCGAACTCGAAGTACAAGTTCAATGAGCTGACCTTCCAGCCCGGCCAGATCGGCAACGCTTTCAAGGCGAACCCGACCACCAACTTCATGTCCAGCGACCTGGGCGACTTCGCCCTTGACTGGCCGCAGCAGCTCTTCACCGTGGGCGCAACCCCCGGCCAGAAGCCGCTGGTTGGTGGCCTGACCGCAGGCAAGGCTGCAATCCAGGGCCTGAAGGACAAGGTCGAGAATGCATGGACCGGCTACTCGCTGCCCATCGTTGGCTACTCGGTGATCGACTCGTTCGCTCGCCTGTGGACCAAGACCCCGTTCGCCAAGGCGGATCTGCCCACCCAGATCCTCACCCAGAAGAACATCGGCGGCGCAGTGCTCGATGCTGACGGCAACTACGTCGGCGTCAAGGACTTCCAGGCTCAGTTCAAGAAGGTGTGGGGCCTGAAGTAATTCTCAGTTCCACAGCAGAGTGGGCTCGGTCCGAAAGGACCGGGCCCACTCTCTTTTTCTTTCCCGATAATTCAGTATCTTTACTTGACGTTCAGTATCTCAGGGGGGAGAATCGCATTACCCCTTCACGAGGAGCAATTGATGACTGACGTTCAGGTGTCACCGCAGCGAGCATCCGATGAGCCCACGCCTCCGATGTCGCCCGCGACGAGCGTGCAGGAATTCCTCGACCATGATGCGCGTCCGGTCCCGCCCGTGCTGCGCTACAGCATCAACGAAGATCTCGGCTCCGAGCCCCTTGATGTCGAGCGCTTCATCTCCCGCGAGTTCCATGACCGCGAGGTAGAGAAGGTCTGGCGCAAGGTGTGGCAGTTCGTCTGCCGCGTTGACGAGATCCCCGAAGCCGGCGACCACATCATGTACGACATCGCCGATGACAAGTGGCTGATCATGCGCACGAATACCGGCGAGATCAAGGCGCTGTCGAATGTCTGCCTTCACCGCGGCCGCGCGCTTCGCACCGAGGAGGGTCGCGTCAGTGAGCTTCGCTGCCCCTTCCACGGTTTCAGCTGGAATATCGATGGCACCTCGAAGTTCATCCCGTGCCAGTGGGACTTCCCGCAGATCGACCAGCCGAGCTTCTCGCTGCCCGAGGCCAAGGTGCACGTCTGGAACGGCTTCGTCTTCATCAATCCCGATCCCGACTGCGAGTCCTTCGACTCCTTCGTGGGCACCATGCTCAACGACTGGGAGCGCTGGAACTACGACGATCGCGTGATCTACTCCCACTTCGGCGGCATCATCAACGCGAACTGGAAGATCACCGGTGAGGCCTTCATCGAGGGCTGGCACTCCCTGGCCACCCACCCGCAGATGATGGAGTGGCTCGGCGACGAGAACACCCAGTACGACGTCATCCCCGAGGAGAACTGGAGCCGCCAGATCGTTCCCCAGGGCGTACCCAGCCCGACCATCGCCAACCACATCAGCGAGCAGGAAGTCCTCGACTCCTACTACGAGACCCGCGCCTTCTACACGGCCGGCAAGGGACGCGACCTGTCCATGGAGAACGGCCAGACCCCACGGGTGCCTGCGGATTCCACCGCTCGTCGTGAGTTGGCAGCCGAGATGCGCGTGGCCCTGGCCAAGCAGTTCGGTACCGATCAAGATCACTGGACAGACTCTGAGCTGCTTGATGGCATCCAGTACTTCCTGTTCCCGAACTTCTACTTCTTCGCCGGCCCGCGCACGAACGCGATCTACCGATTCCGTCCGCTGGGCAATGACCCCGACAAGTGCATCGCCGAGGTCTACCTTCTTGCGCAGGCACCGGCCGATGGCTCGAAGCCCAAGGCTCCGAAGACCCGCTGGCTTCAGCCAGGCGAGACCTTCTCCGACATCACGGAGATCGGCCTCCTTGGCCCCGTCTTCGATCAGGACTACGCGAATCTTCCGCATATTCAAGATGGTCTGAAGTCGCTGAAGACCAAGGGCATTCAGCTGGGCCGTTACCAGGAGAACCGCATCCGTCACTACCACCAGATCCTCGATCGCTGGCTGGCGAAGTAAGGCGAACGACCCCTCGGTTAGTACCGCAAGACGTAGGAGACCCGGTCCATCCGTGCACGTCGGCTGACGCGCAGGACCGGGTTTCCGTCTTGATCGGCCGTGAGGCCATCGCGCACGATCAGCGGGGTGCCCGCCTTGATGCCCAGGATCTCGGCATCCTCAGCAGTTGCGGCCTCAGCTGAGAAAGCGCGCCACATGGGTACGAGTTCGCCGATCGACTCATTGAGCTGGCCGTACAGGCCACTGACCGCTGACCAATTCTTCTTCGGGTCCTTGAGGAGCTCCTGCGGAAACCAGCAGCTCGACCACATCCACACGTCATCGTCGACGACGAGCGCGTTGTCGACTCGCCACAGTGGGCCAGAAGGCAGGCGAAGCTCGGCATTGGCCTGCGGGCTATTGACCCTTGTCGCCTTGAGCAAGATGTCTTCGTAGGAGTGGCCTTGCTCGTTGATTTGCTGGGTGATGCCGGACACCAGCGAGTCAGTCGACAAGGACTGCGAGACGGGAAGGCGCACGACTGACCGTGCGACGTACGTGCCTGACCCCTGTCGCGATTGCACGAGCCCGGCTCGTGCGAGTTCCTCGATCGCGCGGCGCACGGTGAGACGGTTCACTCCCATCTCGGTAGCGAGCGTGGTTTCGCTGGGCAGCTTGTCACCGGGGCCGTACTCGCCGCTGGCGATCGCCGATGCCAGGGACTGGCGCACCTGCTCGTACAGGGGGAGTTCGGTCATGGGTGACAGGGTACGGATTGTCTAGACAGGTTGCGGCCTTTGGGTAGTTTCTTTAGATGGACTCCAGTAGTGTTCCTCACGTGACCTCCCTGGAAAGCCGCGTCCAGCGCCTTGAGGATCGATTCGCCATTAACGACCTCATCGTCCGCTACGCCGTGCTTCTCGACGACATGCTTTTCGAGGAGGTCGGGCAGCTCTTCACTGAAGACGGTGTCTTCGCCTCGCCGAACAGCCGCACGGTCGGGCGCCAGGCAATCGTCGACAATTTCCGCGTCAAGCATGAACCCTTCGGGATGACTCTCCATGATCCGCACGGCAGCGCGATCTTCTTCATTGATGATGAGCATGCGCGCGGAACGGTGATCGGATACGCCGAGCTGGCCAATGAGCAGCACACCGTCGTCACGAACATCCGCTACCAAGATGACTACCGCAAGGAAGGCGGCGTCTGGCGCTTCGCCAGCAGGCACGTCCTCTCGGTGTACGGCATGACTGTCGACGATTTCAATGCCGGCCGCGCGGGCGTGGAACAGCGCAAGATCTGGCCGAACCGTCCGCCTGCTGATGCCGAGTTACCTGACAAGACCCAGAAGTACCCCGGTTACGTGGAACTGCCGTGATCGGTACGCGGTATGAGCTGGGTGGCATCTACAACATGCGCGATCTCGGGGGATTTCCTGGCCTCGACGGACGCATGGTGAAGACCGGCATGCTCTTTCGCGCGTCGAGCCTTCATCGACTCGACGATGCCGAGGCGTGGGGAGACTTCGACGCCAAGTGCGTGATCGATCTCCGCTACGACCGTGAGCGCGAGGCTTTCCCCCTGCCGGATTTCATTTCCGACTACTTGCACGCGCCGATCCTTCCCGATCACTGGAAGTCCGATGAGGAAGCGCGAAAGCTGCCACCGGAGCAGTACCTCGCTGCGGTGTATCACGAGATGCTCGAGCTGGGTGGTGAGGCAATTCGTGCGATTCTCGACGCCTTAGCATTCGGCGACTCCTATCCGGCAGTCTTCTTCTGCATGGCCGGCAAGGATCGCACCGGCGTCGTTGCGGCCATCGTCCTTGACCTTCTCGGCGTGAGCGAGAGCGACATCGCCGACGACTTCGCCCTCAGCGGTGACGAGGTCGTTGCCCTCGTCGAGTACCTCAAGGGCCGCGAGAACATCGAGGATCACCCGATGATGAATCAGCGAGAAGAACTGCTGCGGGTTCCGCGCAGTGCCATCGAGCTGTTCCTCGCTGAGGTCGACGCCAAGTTCGGCGGTCTCGATGGCTACGTGGCCCACCTCGACGTTCCTGCTGCCACAGTGGAAGCATTAAGGGAACGACTGCTCGTCTAGCACCACGATTTCGCACGACACCTGTTCACGCTCGACCGCACTGGAGGAACCATGATCAACCGCGAGGCGCTCTACATCGACGGCGAGTGGATCAAGCCGGCCACCGGCGATGTCATCGAGGTTGACGAAGCGGCAACCGAGGAGATCATCGGCACCGTGCCGGCCGGCGATGCCGCCGATGCCGAGCGTGCGATTCTCGCCGCCCGCCGTGCCTTTGACGATTGGTCTCAGACACCGATCAGCGAGCGCGCTGATGTAGTGCAGGTACTTGCCGATGGCTTGCGTGCGAACGAGTCGAAGCTCGCGAAGATCATGGCCCAGGAAGTCGGCTCGCCGATTGCCATTGCCGAGCGCGTGCAGGTGGGCCTCGCTGCGACGGTGTTCGAGACGATGGCTGAGGCCGCCCGCGAAATGCCGGCCGAAGAGCGCATTGGCAACTCAATGGTGATCCGCGCTGCGGCCGGCGTGGTCGGCGCCATTACTCCGTGGAACTACCCGCTGTACCAACTCGCGGCCAAGGTCGGTCCGGCACTGGCGGCAGGCTGCACGATCGTCGTGAAGCCCAGCTCAGTCGCACCTCTGGCGACCTTCGTCCTCGCTGATCTCGTGCATGAGCTCGGCCTGCCTTCCGGTGTTTTCAACCTCGTCTCCGGGCGCGGTGCACTCGTCGGTGAGCTGCTGTCAGCTCACAAGGAGATCGACATGGTGAGCATCACCGGCTCAACCGGCGCGGGCGTGCGCGTCTCTCAGGCCGCTGCCCCGACGATCAAGAAGGTTGCCCTCGAGCTCGGTGGCAAGTCGGCATTCCTCATCGCCCCCGGTGCCGACCTTGATGAGGCTGTGCCGAATGCCGTGCGCGGTGCGTTCGTGAACAACGGCCAGACCTGTGCGGCCACGACTCGCCTGATCGTTCCGAACTCCGTCATCGACGAGGTCGAGCAGCGCGTGGCCGCGATGGTCAACGCATTTGTTATCGGCAACCCACTGGATCCTTCAGTCACCCTGGGCCCGGTTGCATCGGCAGGCCAGTTCAAGACTGTCAAGGACTACATCGACATCGGCATGACCGAGGGCACCTTGATCGCAGGTGGCCCGGGCGCGGTCGACGGGCTTGATCGCGGTTACTTCGTTAAGCCCACGGTGTTTAGCCGTCTTTCGCCGAAGGCGCGCGTGGTGCAGGAGGAGATCTTCGGCCCGGTGCTCGTCATCCTGGGCTACGACACCCTTGAGGAGGGCATCGCGATTGCCAACGACAGCGAGTTCGGGCTCTCCGGCGCTGTGTTCGCGGCTGACATCCCCGAGGCCGTGCGCATAGCCAAGCGACTGCGCACCGGCCAGGTGTCAGTCAACGGCGGTCGTTTCAACGCGAAGGCCCCGTTCGGTGGTTACAAGACGTCAGGTATCGGACGCGAGCTCGGCCATCACGGCTTGATGGAGTACTTCGAGCTGCAGAGCCTGCAGTTCCCGTCAGCTGATGAGCTGGGCAATTTCGGCACCGCGGTCTGATTGCTCACTGATGGCAACTGAGCAAGAGCTCGACATCGCGGAGCCGTGCGAGATCCTTCTCGTGCGGCACTCGGTTCCTCAGCCTGACGGCACGATGAATCCGGGTCTCGGCGAGGCCGGTATCCATCAGGCACACAGCCTTGTCGATCACCTGCGCTCGGAGACGATCGATGCGATCTACTCCAGTCACCTGATCCGTGCCGTGCAGACCGTCGAGCCGCTCGCTGCCGATCGTGGGCTTGACATCGTCATTGACGAACGGCTTCGCGAGTGGGTGTCGGGAGCGAAGGCGTACACCGGCACTGAGGGCATGGTCGATAAGTCACGCACCAAGGCATTTCTCGAGGGCAGGTTCGAGGAGGGCTTTGTACCCGAGCACAACGATGCTGAGCTGCGCGTGAACATGGTCTCCGCCATGCGTGAGATCGGCCTCGCGCACCAGGGCCAGAAAATCGTGGCCGCCAGTCACGGGGGAGCGACCAACTCATTCCTCGCCTATGTGCTGGACAGCCCGCACAAGTTCTTCTTCAACCCCGGCTACGCATCCATCTCTCGGGTGCAGGTGTGGCCCGACGGCCGCTTCGTGCTGCTGTGCATCAACGAGCTCACCCATGAGCGCGACCGTGGATCGGGCATCCTGCCGATTGGCTAGTGCGCCACACGGGACTCGCGGCCCCAAGTCCTGAGGGAATCGGCCTTAGGCCTGGTAGTCGTCTAGACAAGTTGATACGCTCGGATCACCCGCCTGACTAGGAGTTCACGTGAGCGAGACCGCCCAGACCGAAGCCGTCGTACCGGCCTATCTGCCCAGCGACATCCTCAACGGCGCCGCCCGCGATGAGGCCATCTCGATGATGCGCCGCCTGGTCGCGCACACCAAGAACAAGACCACAGATCAGGCCGAGGCTCCCTTCCTTGAGCCGGCGGCTAACTACCTCGACGAGGAGATCTTCAAGAACGAGATCGAGCTCATCTTCAAGCGCATCCCGTTGCCCTTGGCACTCTCGTGCGAACTGCCCAAGAAGAACTCATATAAGGCCATCGAGGTCGTGGGCGTTCCGGTCGTCATCACGCGCGACTCCAAGGGCGAGGTGCACGCGATGCTGAACGTGTGCCGTCACCGCGGTGCGCTGATCTGCGAGGCAGGGCACGGCGAGTCGCGTGCGCTCACCTGCCGCTACCACGCGTGGTCCTACGGCATGGACGGCGAGCTCAAGGGCATCTACGGCGAGAGCACCTTCGGTGACTTCGACAAGTCCGAACGCGGCCTCATCACTCTGCCCGTCGTCGAGAAGCATGGCGTGGTGTTCGTCTGCCTGACGCCTGACCTCGAGA
>CALFIA010000071.1 GCA_937876275.1 uncultured Actinomycetes bacterium
TGCTCTTACGATCTCGCCCTCGGCATGCTGTGCTGGCTCTACGACCGTCCGAGCCAGGGCACGATCGACTTCCTGACCTCCAAGTTCGGCAAGAAGCCGGAGATTCTCAAGGCCAACATTGCTGCATACGAGGCCGGCTGGTCATTCGGCGAGACCACTGAGGCATTCTCAGTGCAGTACGAGGTCAAGCCTGCACCGATGCCGACCGGCGAGTACCGCAACATCCATGGCAATCTCGCACTGTCGCTCGGCCTCATCGCCGCAGGTCAGCTCAGCGACCTGCCGATCTTCCTCGGCACATACCCGATCACCCCGGCGTCCGACATCCTCCACGAGCTCAGCAAGTACAAGCACTTCGGCATCACAACCTTCCAGGCCGAAGACGAGATCGCAGGTGTCACCTCGGCTATCGGCGCGTCGTACGGCGGTGCTCTTGGCATCACCACGACGTCAGGCCCAGGCATCGCATTGAAGTCCGAGGCCATCGGCCTGGGTGTCATGCTGGAGTTGCCGCTCGTCGTGGTCGACGTCCAGCGCGGCGGTCCGTCCACCGGACTTCCGACCAAGACCGAGCAGGCCGATCTCCTGCAGGCCATGTTCGGTCGCAACGGCGAGGCACCTGTTCCGATCGTGGCCCCGCAGTCCCCCGCGGACTGCTTCTTCGCGGCCATTGAGGCAGCCCGCATCGCCATCGAGTACCGCACTCCGGTGTTCCTGCTCTCAGACGGCTACCTTGCCAATGGCTCCGAGCCGTGGCTCGTGCCCGACACCTCCGCATTGGCGAAGATCGAGCCGAACTTCACCACTGAGCCCAACCACGAACTGCCCGATGGCACCAAGGACTTCTGGCCGTACCTGCGCGATCCCGAGACCTTGGCCCGCCCGTGGGCGGTGCCCGGCACCAAGGGTCTCGAGCATCGCATCGGCGGAATCGAGAAGGCTGACGGAGCCGGCGGAATCTCGTACGACCCCGACAACCACGACAAGATGGTGCGCATTCGCCAGGCCAAGGTCGACGCGATCGCTCGCACTATCGCACCGATCGAGGTCGACGACCCGAGCGGCAAGGCTCGCGTCCTGGTCATCGGCTGGGGCTCGACCTTCGGCCCGATCGGCGGCGCCTGCAAGCTGGTGCGCGACGCCGGACTCGATGTGGCGCAGGCCCACATCCGCCACCTGAACCCGTTCCCGTCGAACCTCGGCGAGGTCCTGGCCAAGTACGACCGCGTGATCGTCCCCGAGATGAACCTCGGTCAGCTCAACATGCTGCTGCGCGCGAAGTACCTCGTCGACACCGTGAACTACAACCAGGTTCGCGGCCTGCCCTTCAAGACTGACGAGCTGGCAGGCGTCATCACCGATGTTCTCAAGAGCCTTTAAGGAGCACCTGTCATGACAATCAACGACCTCCCCGCCCTGAGCCTGGTTCCCAAGAGCGACGTCTCTCAGTCCGCTAAGGACTTCAAGTCCGACCAGGAAGTGCGCTGGTGCCCCGGCTGCGGCGACTACTCCATCCTGTCGACCGTGCAGGGCTTCATGCCCGAGCTTGGCCTCGCCAAGGAGAACATCGTGTTCATCTCGGGCATCGGCTGCTCCAGCCGCTTCCCGTACTACATGAACACCTACGGTCTGCATTCCATCCACGGCCGCGCCCCGGCTATTGCCACCGGGCTCTCGGTCTCGCGCCCTGACCTGTCGGTCTGGGTCGTTACCGGTGACGGCGACGCACTCTCGATCGGTGGCAATCATCTGATCCACGCATTGCGACGCAACGTCAACCTGAAGATCCTGCTGTTCAACAACCGCATCTACGGATTGACCAAGGGCCAGTACTCCCCGACGTCAGAGCAGGGCAAGATCACGAAGTCGACCCCGCAGGGCTCCGTCGACTACTCCTTCAACCCGGTGTCACTGGCACTGGGCGCCGAGGCAACCTTCGTGGCTCGCTCAATCGACTCCGATCGCAAGCACCTGAGCTCGGTACTCGCCGCGGCCGCAGCTCACGAGGGCACGGCTCTCGTCGAGATCTACCAGAACTGCAACATCTTCAACGATGGTGCCTGGGAGCAGCTCAAGGATGCCGAGACCGCTGACGATCTGCTCATCAAGCTGGTGCACGGTGAGCCAATCCGCTTCGGCAAGGACGGCACCAAGGGCGTCGTGCGCACCGCCGACGGCCAAGTGGCCATCGCCAATGTCGCCGAGGTGGGTGAGGATGCACTCCTCGTGCACGACGCACACCGCGAGGATCCCGCCCTGGCCTTCGCCCTGTCGCGACTCTCCGAGGTGCATACCCTCGCTGATACTCCGATCGGCATCTTCCGCGACGTCCAGCGTCCGTCCTACGACCGCCTGGTGCGCGAGCAGCTCGACGAGGCTCGCGAGAAGAAGGGTGCCGGCGATCTGCAGGCACTCGTGCGCGGCAACGACACCTGGTTAGTCGGCTAATCACGAACGACCGCGAGCCGCGGTCCCGGGCAGCGATCGGTTTGCTGTTCGGGATCGCGGCTTATGGCATTTGGGCACTTTTCCCGTTCTACTTCAGGGCTGTCGATTACGTCTCGCCCATCGAGGTCATTGCCAATCGCATCATCTGGTCCTTCGTACTCCTGATGATCATCATGACGGCAACCCGGCGGTGGCATGGCCTGCGAGTAGCTGCGGGAAATCGCAAGTCACTGGGCCTTGTCGCCCTGGGGGCCATCTTCGTGGCCGCCAACTGGAGCACCTATGTCGTCGCGATCAGTACCAACCAGGCTCTGCAGGCGTCGCTGGGCTACTTCATCAATCCGCTGGTCATCGTCGGGCTCGGTGTCTTCGTGCTGAAGGAGCGCCTCCGGCCGGCACAGTGGCTTGCCGTGGGTATCGCGGCGCTGGCGGTGGCACTGCTCACTATTAGCTACGGAAGCCTGCCATGGATCGCACTCATCCTCGCGTTCTCCTGGGCGACCTACGGTTTCATCAAGCGCTATGTGGGCTGGGGTGCAATCGAGAGCACCGCAGTCGAGACGGCAGCACTCACTCCGGTCGCCCTTACCGTGATGATCGTGCTGCTCATCAATGGCAGCGCCGTGTTCTTTGTCGATGGCATCTCGACAAGCCTGCTGCTCATGCTTGCCGGGCCGATCACGACCATTCCATTGCTCTTCTTCACCGGCGCCGCCACTCGCGTGCCCTTCAGCACCCTTGGCCTGCTGCAATACATCACCCCGATCGGCCTCTTCATCGTGGGCGTCGTGTTCTTCGGCGAGGAGATGTCGCAGATGCGCTGGATCGGCTTCGCGATGATCTGGGTGGCACTGATCGTCTTCACGATCGATGCTCGGCGCCACACGCGGTCTACGAGACTCGCGGATGCCCAGTTACTACCCGAGGAATAATCAGCCGGTGCGATCGACCACGTAATCGCACAACAACTCGAGTGCATCACGTGCGGAGGTCGCTGGGAGCTCATGCAAGCAGGCACGTGCTCGGTCAGCCCAGTCACGAGCCTGCTGACGAGCCTCGTCGAGCGCTGAATGCGCGCGCAGGAGCGTAAGTGCCTCGGCATGCTCGGCAGGATCAGGAATCGGACGCGACAGCAGCTCGCGCAAGCGCTCATCGGCGGGGTCGGTGCCCTGGAGTGCGATGAGCCCGGCGAGGGTGGGCACGCCCTCCTTGAGATCTGTACCTGGAGTCTTGCCCGACTGATCTGACTCGGACGTGATGTCGACGAGATCATCCGCAAGCTGGAACGCGATGCCGATGGCCTCACCGAATGCCGTAAGCGTGCGAATGGTGGCTTCGGAGGCGCCCGACATCAATCCGCCGTACCAACCACTGGCCGCGATAAGCGAGCCGGTCTTGTCGGCGAGTACCTCGAGGTGGTGCGCGACAGCATCGGTGCCGGGTTTGGGACCGACGGTCTCCTTGATCTGGCCAATGCACAAACGCTCGAAGGTCACCGCCTGGATGCGCACGGCCTCCGGGCCGAGATCGGCGAGGATGCCCGAGACACGAGCGAAGAGGAAGTCGCCGCTGAGGATCGCTACCGAGTTATCCCAGCGAGCATTAGCGGAGGCAGCACCTCGACGCAGCATGGCTTCGTCCATGACATCGTCGTGATACAAGGTGGCGAGATGCGTGAGCTCGACGACAACGCCCGCCTTGATGACGTCATCGTTGATGCCTGAGCCGAACTGCGAGGACAGCAAGACGAGCAGAGGGCGAAAGCGCTTGCCACCGGCCTCAACCAGATGACGCGATACCTCGGTGACGAACGAGTAATCACTCTCGATTGCCCTGCCGATACCCAGCTCGATATCCGCCATTCCGGCCGAGAGCTCTGCCTCGAGGGCAGAGTCCGGCGTGGAGAAGCCGCTGGCGGAATCTGTCATGTAAGCACGGTACTACCGCAGGAACAGACCCGCATTGTCGACCAAGTCGAGCAGCGGCTGCGGCAGGATGCCGAGCACCACGGTGACCGTGGCACCAGCGGCGATCACGATGGTCGTGAAGGCAGAGGGCACGACCACCGAGGCGGTGTTTTCAGTGGGCTCGGAGAAGAACATGACCACGATCACACGTGCGTAGAAGAATGCCG
>CALFIA010000072.1 GCA_937876275.1 uncultured Actinomycetes bacterium
TCCCCGTTCCTCTGGTACCTCAACCGAGGAACCGGCCTCGTCCTGCTCGTGCTGTTCACGCTCACCAACATTGACATCCTCATGGCTCGCATCTTCTTGTCAGAGGATTCCTCAGGCGAGTACAGCGTCGGCGTGCTGCTGGCCAAGATCGCGTTCTTCCTGCCGAACGCCATCATCATCGTGCTCTTCCCGAAGATGACCACCGGCAACTCGCGACGCACTGTCTACATTGCCACCGGGCTCACGGCCGTGGTCGGACTCCTCATCACTGGCTTTAGTCTCGTGTTCGGTGATCTCGTGATCCGCGTTCTCGGCGGAGTGCAGTACGTAGATCTCGGTCTCGGCACCGATGCCTGGCTCTTTGCCCTCGAAGGATCCGCTTTCGCTCTCGTGCAGGTGCTGCTCTACGCACGCCTGGCGGCCGAAGACAAGCGTGCTGCGGCGTCGGTATGGATCGCCTTGGTTGTTCTCGTCGCCATCATCGCCCTGTGGCGTCACGCAGATGTCGTGCAGATCGTCACCACAGTCGTGGGTGTCTCACTTGTGCTCACCTTGATCGGACTCTTCCTCGATTGGCGAGGCGGACGCGAGGTCAGCGTGGTCGAGCCAATCGAGATGGCGGAATAGTCCCGCACACCACTGTGATTCAATCGTGATCACGGGCCTGGAACCGCGGTCGGCAGCATGCCGTCACACCGACAGGCCGAAGGAGTGAACATGAGCGACACGAATGAAGTGCAGGAACCGCGCAAGCGCGGGGGACGACGCCTGCTGATTGCAGGCGGATGCGTCGTTGCGCTTGGTGCAGTGGCTGTCGGTGGTGCCGTTGTCGGTCGCGCCACGACTCCGCAGACTCAAACCGCTCCGAATGTCACCGAGCCGGCCAACGAGCCTGGCACCGTGCCGATGGGCATGTCGAATGGCGCAGCGCCGCAAGCCTCGGATACCAAGGTCGCGTCAAGCTCGATGATCTGGCCGGGATTCAACACTGTGTTCACTCCCGGCAAGGGCTTGCCGAATAAGTCAGGAGCGGCATCCGGATACACCGTTGATGACACCGGTATCGATCGCGCCGCACTCGCTGCACAACTTGCGAAGACATTCGGTGTTGCCGGCGATCCGGTCAAGAATGATTACGGCTGGAGCGTAGGTCCGACCGATGGCTCCGGCCCGACTATCTATGTCAACGACGATTCCTCCGCGTCATGGTCGTACAACAACCCGAGTGGCTACGGAACGCCGACACCGGTCGCGGTTGATGCACCCGCGAGCAGCGGCGTGGCCGGAACGACCAGTGGAGCGGTGGAAGGCTCGCCTGGTCCGAATCCGACCGTGAGCCCGGCGCCCTCGAAGAAGGACGCGCAAGCCTGGGCCACTGACATCTTGACTCGTCTTGGCGTTCCGCTCGACAAGGTTGACTGGCAATTTGATGTCTACGATCCGTTCACGACGGCAACCGCCTACCTCACGATCAAGGGTGAGCGGACTCAATTGCAATGGTCGGTCACCTTCTTCGGCGATGGCGAAATCGCGAGTGCGTATGGCTTCGCTGCGGGTCTTGTCGAAATTCCCGGTTACGCGATCATCGGAGCCAAGGACGCCATTGCACGGCTCAGCCAACCCGGCTGGAGTGCGCTGCAGCCCGCGATGATCTCGACAGGTGATGTCTCGATCGCGAATGACGGTCAGCCTGCCGCCGAGCCCACCCTGCCGCCGAATCCCACCTACCTAGGCCGCCCTGCGCTCGGAGTCACGATCACTGTCGCCACCATTACGAAGGCCGAGCTTGGCCTAGCGCAGTACTGGCAGCCTGACGGCACGATCTTGCTGCTGCCGGCCTACGTGATCTCCGATAAGGATGGTCACCAGTGGTCGATGCTCGCGGTCGATGACGCCTACGTGGCCTTCACCCAGGTGGCGCCCAATGACGGCCCGATGCCGATGGCGCGCTGAGGCTCACTCTGCTCATCGGTAAGGTTGTCGCCGTTAGGCGAGGTGGCAGAGCGGCCGATTGCAGGCGCCTTGAAAGCGCCCGTGGGGAAACTCACCGGGGGTTCAAATCCCTCCCTCGCCGCGTGGAGTGTCGATGACGATGGCTGAGCTTGTGCTGCACATCGTCATCGACATTTTCATTGTCGTGGCGCTCTCGGTGCTCATCGGAGCGCTGGCTCCGCGCTGGTCAGCCGGCTGGCTCGACCGTGATCGTGGGCTCTTATGCCTGACTCGATTCGATACCCCACTCGCGTATCGCCGACTGGGCATTCACGCGATCAAGGACAAGCTGCCCGAGCTCGGCTCGATCTTCGGCGGGCAGAGCAAGGGCCAGCTGCCCGGCTCGGAAGCGGAGCAACTGGCCCTCTATGCACGTGAACTTCGTCGCGCTGAATGGGTGCACTGGATCTCAATGCTCACCTGGATCCCACTGGCCTTCTTCAACCCTTGGTGGCTGACTCTGGCGTTCGCGATCGCAGTGATTGTCGGCAACGCACCCTTCGTGCTGATCGTGCGCTACAACCGGATGCGCGTGCTGCGCATTGCCGGTCGTGGCTAAGAATCACTATAGGGATGCAGTGTCTATGACAAAGCGGTAGCGGACGTCTGATGCTACGACGCGCTTCCAGGCATCGTTCACCTGATCGACGGCGATGGTCTCGATCTCGCTGACGATGTCGTGAGTTCCGCAGAAGTCGAGCATTTCCTGGGTCTGCGGCATTCCGCCGATCATCGAGCCGCCGATAGAGCGACGCTGATCGAAGAGTGCGAAGGCGGGAATCGACAGCGGCTTCGGCGGTGCGCCGACAAGCGCCATCACGCCGTCGAGTCCGAGCAGATTGATGTAAGGAACCACATCGATGTCGGCCGACACGGCGTTGACGACGATGTCGAAGGAATTACGCGCAGCCTTCATCTGGTTCTCGTCGCCCGAGTAGAGGAAGTGATGGGCACCGAGGCTCATCGCATCCTCTTCCTTGCCCTTCGAATGGCTGATCATGGTGACGTCAGCACCCATGGCCACTGCGAGCTTGACGCCCATGTGGCCAAGACCGCCGAGACCCATGACGCCGACCTTCATGCCCGGGCCGACCAGCCACTTGCGCAGGGGGTTGTACAAGGTGATGCCTGCGCACAGCAGCGGTGCCGCGGCGTCGAGGGGCAGATTCTTGGGGATGTGCAAGACGTAACGCTCCTTGCACACGATGTAGGTGGAGTAACCGCCATAGGTCGGAGTGACGCCATCGCGCTCGAGACCGTTGTAGGTCGGGGTGTTTCCGCCATTGAGGCAGTACTGCTCTTCGCCGATGTTGCAGTTCTCGCACTCACCGCACGAGTCGACGAAGCAGCCGATGCCTGCGTGATCGCCAACCTTGAACTTGGTGACCTCACTGCCGACGGCGACGACGACGCCGGCGATCTCGTGGCCGGGAACCATCGGGAAGATCGCCTCGCCCCACTCCTCGAGACCCTGATGGATATCGGAGTGGCAGATGCCGGCGAACTTAATGTCGATGGCCACGTCAAAAGGACCGACCTCGCGGCGGTTGATGGTGTGCGGGACGAGCGGCGCGCCGGGAGTGGGTACGGCGTATGCGCGAGTTTCCATGTCGGTCCTTTTTCGATGGGGGATGTGCGGTGAAGGAATCGATTAAAGCGGTCCGTTCGACGTGCTAGGTGAAGTCTCTATGACGTTCCGAACAAATCCTCGAGACGCGCGCGCATGACGCGACCATCGAGCTCGATACCTGTCCACAGTCGAGTGGCGACAAGAGCCTGATTCACCAGCATGCCGAGGCCATCGAGGGTGGTGCACCCATTCGCTGCAGCTGCAGTGAGGAGCGCGGTGCGCGGGGGATTGGTGATGACATCGGCGACGATCATGTGGGGTAGCAACGTCGAAGTGTCGAGATTAAGACGCGCACTTGAATCGCCGAAGCCGATAGAGGTTGCGTTGATGACGATGTCAGTAGATGCAGGAACCGAGAACTCGTGATCCCACTGCACGAAGTCGCTACCCGCTGGAGTGTTCGCGGCGAGATGGTCGGCAAGCTCCTGGCCGCGTGACGCGGTGGTGTTGACGACTGTGATGTGGGATGCCCCGGCTAGGGCAGTCTCGACGCCAATCGCCCGCGCGGCACCGCCTGCGCCGAACATGACCACCCGCTTGCCCGTGGGGTCGACAATCGGGAGCAATGACTGCAAGAAGCCTTTGCCGTCGGTGTTCTCGCCGATCAAGCGATCACCTGCGATCACGACGGTGTTCACCGCACCGATGATGCGGGCCGAGGCGGCGAGTTCGTCGAGGTGCTCGATCACGGTGACCTTGTGGGGAAGTGAGCAGTTGAAGCCCAGCCACCCCATGGCCACGGCACCGTCGATGGCTCCCTTGAGGTGCTCAGGTGCGACCTCGCAGTTGATGTAACGAACGTGCGCACCGGCTGCCTGGTAGGCCGCCTCGACGATGTCGACGGTGGGGTTCTCCGCGGCCTTCTGGGCGAATGAACCAGTGAGGCCGGGGAGGAAATCAGGTGCAGACATGATCCCTGAGCCTAGTTGGGGCCAACGCCAACGGCGATCCGGGAAAGGGGTTCCCTCGACGGCCTCCCCGTGCTAAATTGGAGCGCTCCAATAGATTCCGGCGGAAGGCCACCATGGCAGGCGATCAGCTCCCTGAGCTCCTTACGATCGGGCGCATTGGTGTCGACATCTACGGCCAGGAGCTCGGCCAAGGTCTCGAGGATCCGCAGACCTTTGCCAAGGCCGTGGGGGGCTCGGCGACCAACGTCGCCGTTGCTGCCGCTCGGCTTGGTCACCGCGCCGCGGTATTGACCAAGGTCGGCGATGACTCACTAGGCACGTATGCCATCCGCGACTGCGAAGCCCTGGGAGTCGACACTCGCTGGATCAGCCGCATGCCCGGCGGTCGCACCGCTGTCGTTCTCACCGGGCTCGACAACCCGGGTGACCCTGAGCTCGTGTTCTACCGCGATGGCAACACTCCCGATCTTCAGCTCACGTCAGCTGATCTCTCCGATGATGTCGCCCGTGACGTTGATGTGCTCTGGTACACCGGATCCGCGTTGTCACGCGAGCCATCTACGTCAACTGTTCTTCATGCGCTCCAGGTACGTGAGCGTCGCGAGCACGTGATCTACGACCTCGACTACCGCCCGTCTTTCTGGAACTCACGTGATGAGGCAACTGCGGCAATCGGTGCGGCAATCGATTACGCGACCATCACCATCGGCAACCGCGAGGAATGCTCCGTCGCTCTCGGCATGCCGATCGACTCGAAGCCCGATGACTTTGCTGCTGGCTTCCTCGATCGCGGAGTGAAAGTAGCCATCGTCAAGCAGGGCGCCGACGGAGTTCTCGTTGTCACCGCTGATGAGCGCGTCGTCGTGCCGGGTATTCCGGTTGACGTGGTCTGCGGACTCGGCGCCGGTGATGCCTTCGGTGGTTCCTTCGTGCATGGCATTCTCAGCGGCTGGTCGCCGGCAGATGCGGTCACCTACGCCAATGCCGCGGGCGCCATCGTGGCCTCGCGACTTCTGTGCAGCCATGCAATGCCCACCGATACTGAGGTTCGAGAACTCCTTGCTGCGGCAGGGCGGAAGGTCCCCGCATGAGCAACACCGTGACCCACGCTGACATCGAGCGCATTACTCACCTCCGTGTCACGAACCCGGCCGCGGTGCGCGCTGCCCTGCGTGAACGCGTGCGCCCCGCAGGCCTGCCTGCCGACGGCAAGATGATGCTCATCGCTGCTGATCACCCGGCTCGCGGGGCGATCGGCGTGGGCACAGATCCGATGGCGATGGCAGACCGCGCTTCCCTTCTCGATCGAATCGTCACGGCACTCAATCAGCCGGGCGTTGATGGCATCTTGGGCCAGCCTGACATTCTCGAAGATCTCGCGGTGCTCGGTGCGCTCGACGGCAAGCTCGTCTTCGGCACCATGAACCGTGGCGGCATCGTCGGTGCGAACTGGGAGCTCGACGATCGCATGACTGCCTATGATGCTGCGCATACCGCGTCGATGAATCTCGATGGCGCGAAAATGCTGTTGCGCATCGAAGACACCGACCCCGGCGTAGCACGCACCATCGAGGCATGTGCTCAGGCCGTCACCGATCTCGCCGATCGTGATCTGATCGCGATGCTCGAGCCGCTGCCGTATGAGATCACGCCAGAAGGCAAGGCAAAGCTCATCAAGGATGACGCGAAGCTCATCCGTGCCACCGCTATAGCGGCGGGCATGGGTGCCACGAGTGCCTACACGTGGCTCAAGCTTCCGGCATGGAGCGACATTGCGGCAGCGGCTGCAGTCTCCACACTGCCCGTGCTCATTCTCGGCGGAGATCCCGGTGATAACTGGGATGCCGCGTTTGCCGACTGGGCTCGCGCTCTCGAGCAGCCCACCGTGCGAGGCCTGGTGATCGGCCGTGCACTCCTCTTCCCACCCGATGGTGATGTCGCCGCAGCTGTGCAACGCGCTGCCGCGCTGGTCAGGCCGGGGGGCACCGCATGAGCATCGACGTTCCTTGGCATCTGCCGGCAGGCTCATTGAGTAGCGGTGGAAATCTGATCACTTTGACGCCCGAAGATGCTCAGTGGCGGTACTCGGGCTTGCAGGTATTCGCCCTCGTGGCCGGCGAAACCCGCAGTATCGAACTCGACGGCATTGAGGCCGCAGTCATTCCGCTCAGTGCAACCGGCCTCACGGTCGACATTGCTGCAGGCGATGCAGCCGCAGTGAGCTTCGCCCTTCAGGGCCGTGCCGGTGTCTTTGCCGCTGTCACCGACTGGGTCTACGCGCCGACTGGGTCGATCGTGACGATCACGGCATCGACCGTAGGTGAGGTGGCACTCGCCACTGCGAAGGCCGAAGAGGTCTTTCCTCCCGCCTACCTCGCCGCTGACAGTTACCCGGTCACGGTACGCGGCGCGGGAGTGTCGACCCGGCAGGTCAATCTGCAGGGTCACCCCGACACCTTCGCAGGAGCACAGCGCTTGGTGTGGTGTGAAGTCCTGGCACCCGGCGGTAACTGGTCGAGTTACCCGCCGCACCGTCATGACGGCATCGGTGACTGCCCGTGGGAGAACGAGGAGATCTACTACTTCCGCATCGGCAAGGAAGATCTCTCCGGCAAGGTGGGGCCGCACGGTGACCCCGAAGGCTTCGGCATCCATCGCACCTACACGGCGCCGGAGGATCCCGGGCTCCCCGTTGACGCAACTGTTGAAGTGCGTGATGGCGACGTGTTCTTGGTGCCCCGCGGCTACCACGGTCCGAGTATCGCGGCTCCCGGCTACCCGATGTACTACCTCAACGTGCTGGCCGGCCCCAACGATCGCACGCTCAACTTCTGTGACGACCCCGCGCATGCCTGGATTCGAGAATCCTGGACCGGCGTTGCCACTGATCCCCGAGTTCCCCTCACCCCGGTTTCCCAGTAATCAATTGAAAGAGGAGCACGTGAACACCACACCCGTTGCCATCGCCATGCTCGGCGTCGGACGCATCGGCAAGATGCACGCGACTCTCGTCGCACGATCAGTGCCCGAGACTCGCCTAGTGGCAGTGGCAGATGCCTACGCACCGACGGCAGCAGAGGTCGGCGCAGATCTCGGCGTCCCGGCACTCACCGTTGCCGAGATACTCGCACTTCCCGAGGTCGAAGCAGTCGGTGTGTGTACCACCACGGCTACCCATGTCGACACGATCATTGCTGCCGCTGAAGCAGGCAAGGCGATCATGTGCGAGAAGCCGATCTCCAATGACATTGCAGATGTCGATCGCGCTCTCGCTGCAGTGAAGGCCAACGGTGTGAAGTTCATGGTCGGCTTCAATCGCCGCTTCGATCCCTCGCACGCAGCGGTACGCAAGGCAGTCATGAACGGTGACATCGGCCAGGTAGAGATCGTGCGCGTTACCTCGCGTGACCCGGAGCCGCCGCCCATGTCGTACGTCGCGGGCTCAGGAGGCATGTTCCTCGACATGACTGTGCATGACTTCGACATGGCACCATTTGTCGTCGGCAGCCCGGTTGTCTCGGTCTACGCCCAGGGCGCGGTGCGCGTTGATCCAGGTTTCGCCGAGCACGGCGACATCGACACAGCGATCGTTTTGATGACCCATGCCGACGGCACGCTCAGCAGCATCGACAACAGTCGTCGCGCTGTCTACGGCTACGACCAGCGCGTGGAGGCATTCGGAAGCCTGGGCATGGTGCAAAGTGACAACGTGCGCCTGAACACCAGCACGCTCACCGGTGCTCACGGAACAACCGCACAGCCGCTCGAGAACTGGTTCATTGGCCGCTACCAGGAGGCCTACCGCGTCGAGTGGGCAGCCTTTGCGAACTACGTGCGTGGCGACGGCCCGTCACCGGTGCCCGGTGATGAGGCACGTCTCCCGCTCGTCATTGCGGCCGCGGCGAACCTGAGCATGGCCGAGAACCGCCCGGTGACTATCGCCGAGATGGAACAGCGTTTAGCCAAGGCCTGAGCCGTACATAGAGGAAGCCCCCGGTAATCGGCCGGGGGCTTCCTCTATGCGAGTGCAGAACTCAGTGCATGTGCGCCTTGGGCGCGGCAGTGTTCGAGGTTGCTGCCGTCGAAGAATTCGAAGCGGCATTCTTCGCCACGACGAGAACCTCCGGCTTCGGAGTAAGCGGCGGTGAATCAGAAGTCGCACTTGCCGGCGAGTACTTATCGTTCCAGTAATACGAGGTTCCGTGAGTGCACAGTTGCATGACGCTCATTCCGTACGTGCCAGGTGACTTGGGCCAGGCCACCGTGATGGGGAAGAAGGTGCGAGTGCCGAATGGCACCGGCTCACCCTGCTTGACCCAGGTAACGTGCCACCCTCCCTTGGACTGCTTGACGACACTTGATGTCCACCCGTCGACCTGCTGAGGTTTCAGTGCGCGCCACGGTGAACCCACGAAGGCCTCGACTTGAATCGTCGCCTCCGAAGGAAGGCACCCGTGCTGTATCTCAAGTGTCATGGCGCTGCTCGTGCCGGCCACGGCACTCACTCCGTTGAGCTCGATGATGGCGTGAGCTGATGCCGTCGAAACCAGCGGGGAACTCACGGCCATCATGCCGATAGTCGCGATGGCCAAGGCAAGACGAGTCAGGCGCATGCTCGTGAACTTAGCAGCCATGACGATTGTGCTGCGAAAAGAATGATGGCCCGACCGCCGAAGCGACCGGGCCATCATCCGTGACTGACTATGCGGTTGCAGGAACCCGAACCGGGCGCAGTGCCTGATCCTTCTCGTCAACCTTGAGCGCACCGGTCATGATGGCGACCGCGTCGTTCATGGTGTGGGTCTGCGGGGTGACAACTGCTGCGCGGCTGCCGAGACGCTGCACATGAATGCGGTCAGCGACCTCGAAGACCTGCGGCATGTTGTGCGAGATCAGGATGATCGGAAGACCGCGATCGCGCATGAGCTCGATCATCTTCAGAACCTGATTCGACTCGCGAACACCGAGAGCAGCGGTCGGCTCGTCGAGGATGACGACCTTGCTGCCGAATGCCTCGGCGCGTGCGACGGATACTGCCTGGCGCTGGCCACCCGAGAGAGTCTCGACTGCCTGCGACATGTCTTGCAGGGTGCCGATGCCCAGCTTGGTCATCTGCTCCTTGGCGGTGGTGCGCATGCCCGAGTGATCGAGCTTGCGGAACACCGAGCCGAGGATGCCACTCTTGCGCTTCTCGCGACCGAGGTACAGGTTGCTCGCGATATCGAGAGCCGGTGCGACCGCGAGGGTCTGGTACACGGTCTCGATGCCGTAGGCGCGGGCGTCGAGCGATGACTTGAACGAGACAACCTCGTTGTCGATCATGATCTCGCCTGAATCGGGGGTCTCTGCTCCCGAGATGCACTTGATCAGGGTCGACTTGCCGGCGCCGTTATCGCCGATCACTGCGAGAACCTCGCCTGGGTACAGCTCGAGGTTCGCGGAGTTCAGACCGACGACGCGACCGAAGGTCTTGATGAGCCCCTTGGCCTGGACTACCGGCTGGATGGATGAGAGATCACTCATGATCGAACCTTTCGAATCCACTGGTCGAGGGCGACCGAGACGATGACCAGGATGCCGATGGCGAGAACCTTGTAAGCCTGGTCGAGGCCGGCGAGCACGAGACCGTTCGATACGACGCCGACCAGGATGGCGCCGATGAGGGTGCCGAACATGGTGCCGCGACCGCCGAACAGTGAGGTGCCGCCGATCACGACTGCGGTGATCGACTCGAGGTTTGCATCGGGGAGGATCGTCGGGCTGGCCGAACCAACGCGGCCGATAGCGATCCAGCCGGCGATGGCAAGCACGATGCCGCCGACCAGGTAGACGCTGAACAGCACGCGATTGACGCGGATACCGGCGAGGGAGGCAGCTGCCGGGTCATCGCCCACGGCGTAGACGTGCTTGCCCCAGGCCGTGTTCTTCAGAATCCAGCTGAAGATCACGTACATCAAGATCATCGCGACAACGCCGTAGGTGATCTTGAAGCCGCCGACCTGAATCGGGGTACCGAGCCAGAGAAGAACGCTGGCGGCATCACCCATCTTGTCGGCGTTGATCGTGCGGCCCGTGGCGTAGATGAGCGTCAGCGCCATGAAGATGCTGAGTGTGCCCAACGTGACGATGAAGGGCGGCAGTTTCAGTTTCGTGATCAAGAAGCCATTGAGTGCTCCAGCGGCAGCACCGACGGCGAAGCCGAGGAGGAGTGCCAGCGGGCCGGGCACACCCTGCTCTGCGGCGGTCTTCGCCATGACCATGGAGGCCAGGACGGCGACTGCGCCGACGGAGAGGTCAATGCCTGCGGTGAGGATGACGAGGGTCTGAGCGACGGCGATGGCACCGACGATCGACACCTGTTGAGTGATCAGCGAAAGATTCGAGATCGCCCAGAAGCGGTGGTTGATGAGTCCGAAGATGATGACTGCGACCAGAAGCACGATGCCCGGGCTGATCCAGGGGTACTTGTGCAGTGCATGGTGGAAATGATGCATAGGGCCCTTGCGATCGAGATTCTCGATCAGTGCCTCGGCATCGGTCGTGGTGGGGGTACTCACCCGCCTACCTCCTCATTAGTGGTTGTTCTGCCCCGAAGTTCACACCATCTTGGAGGGCGTGTCCTGCGAAACCGCAGATGACTTTCGAAAAACGGTGAAACGACATGCATGGTGCTGAGATGAAGAGGGGCCGTGGGGTTGATCCCACGGCCCCTCTCACACGCTTTGTCAGGTACTAGACCTGACTAGCTGAGGACTTATCCCCAAGCGTTGTCGATGCAGTACTGCGCATCCTTCTGCTCGGTGATGGTGACGGTGTCCTGCGGCTCCTGGGTGCAGAGCACGACGCCGGTGTCGAAGAAGTCCTTGCCCTCGGTCACGGTCGGCTTGGTGCCGGTGGTGGCCAGGTCGTAGATCGCCTTGACGCCGAACTCCGCCATCTTCAGCGGGTACTGCTGCGAGGTGGCGCCGATGGTGCCGTCCTTGACAGCCTGAACACCGGAGAGACCGCCGTCGACGGAAACGATGACGACGTCCTTGCCGATGGTCTTGCCGGCTGCCTTCAGAGCAACGGCTGCGCCGAGGCCTGCGGGCTCATTGATCGAGTACACGACGTTGATGTCGGGGTTCTTTGCCAGGCAGTCTTCCATGCCCTTCTGGCCACCCTCTTCGTTGGCGCCGGTGGCAACGAGACATGCGATCTCGTAGTCGCCACCCTTACCGGTGGTGTACTTGCCGGTGGTTGCCTCGTCACCCATGACAGTCTTGTCCTTGATGTCGATGCCCATGCCGTCAAGGAAGCCGTTGTCGCGCAGGTAATCGACAGTCAGCGACTCCTTGTCGGTGATGACCAGGCGGGCGATGATTGCCTTGCCGCCTGCGAGACGACCTGCAGTCCACTGGCCAATGGCCTGGCCTGCGACGAAGTTGTCGGTCGCGAAGGTGATGTCGACGATGTCGGCCGGATCGGTCGGCGTGTCGAGTGCGATGACCAGGAGGCCAGCTGCACGGGCTGCGGTGATGGCGTCATTCACGCCCGGGCCTGCCGGGGTGATGAGGATGCCCTTCTGGCCCTGAGCGACGGCGTTCTCGATTGCCGTGACCTGACCGGCAACGTCGGTGTCGTCCTTGCCCGAGGCGAGGGTGAGGGTAACGCCATTGGCCTCAGCGGCCTTCTTGGCGCCTGCTGCCATGGCGACGAAGAACGGGTTGGTCTGGTTCTTCGTGATCAGCGAAACTGCGACCTCTCCGCCAGCGGCGGGAGCGGAAGCGGCTGCACTGGCTGCCGGGGCGGCGGATGCTGCGGTGGACGACGAGGAGCCGGAGCTGCAAGCCGCCAGGGTGACGGAGAGCACGCCAACAGCTGCAACAGCTGCAAAGGCGCGTCCGCGGGTCACGCGGTTCTTCATGGATTTCCCTTCGAAGGGTTTGGGTTGACGTGGCGTGGAGCCACATCCCTTGTATAGGGGATGGAGCGCTCCAACACCACATTGGATTCGGACTTGTTATGAGACCGTTACGGGGTCGCCGTCTCGGGCCTCACATGAGCCACAAAAGTTCATCTGGATCACTTCGTCGTCAGGTTCATGACAACGTTGTCAGGCATTTCTAGGGCCAAGATTCTGGCTTGTCAAGGGGAATGTTCTGGAATACTGAAAATGAGATGACAACGTTATCGAGTTCCCCTGCCGCCACGGCCGAGAGCCTGCGCGCACGGCCGACCATGCGCGACGTGGCGGCGCTGGCCGGGGTCTCCTTGAAGACCGTCTCGAGGGTCGTCAATCGTGAAGATGGCGTCTCGGAAGACCTGGCAGCCAAGGTCGAAAGAGCCGCTGCCCAACTCGATTACCGGCCCAATCTCACGGCGAGCAACCTGCGTCGATCAGATCGCAAGACAGCTACCTGGGGCCTTCTTCTCGAAGACGTCGCCAACCCCTTCTCCTCCGCCGTGCATCGAGGAGTGGAAGAAGTGGCTCGCGAGTTGGGAGTCGCAGTCTTCGCGGCGAGCATGGATGAGGACCCTGATCGCGAGCGCGAGCTCGTCGCGACTTTCTCCTCGCGCAGAGTCGATGCGCTCATCATCGCCCCGACTGCTACAGAGCATGCATATCTGGCGAACGAGGTGAGAAATGGCATTGCCGTGGTCTTCGTCGACCGCCCTGCCCTGGGTATCGATGCCGATTGCGTGGTCACCGACAACAGGCTGGGTGCTGCGGCGGCGACCCGGCATTTGATTGAGCACGGTCACAAGCGGATTGCCTTCGTCGGTGACTTCGCCAGCATCACCACCGCGAATGAGCGCTACCTCGGCTATATCGATGCCATGGCCGCTGCGGGAGTGCAGGTGCACCCTGAACTCGTCATCCGCGATATCCACGACCCTGCTCAAGCTGCGATCGCAGTCCATTCACTTCGGCAATTGCCCGCCCCCCCGACTGCGATCTTCACGGCGCAGAACCTCATCACGATGGGTGCAGTCGAAGCGCTTCGCGCTGAAGGCTCCCAGCGCCGCGTTGCTCTTGTGGGCTTCGACGATTTCGCGATGGCGAATCTTCTTGATCCGGCGGTTACGGTCGTCGCACAGGATCCGCGTGCCATCGGTCGCCTTGCCGCGACGTTGGTCAATGAAAGACTTGCGAACTCGAGTGCACCCGTCAGTGTGCACGTCGTGCCGTCGATGTTGATTGCCCGCGGCTCTGGAGAGATAGCGCCGTCGGCGTAATTACGCGCGCGGTGCTGCGGTGGAACGCCGAGTGACCAAAGTCGGTGCGATATCAATGATATCTGCGCCTCGACGCGGCTTATCGATGCGCCGATTGATCAGCTCGACGCTGGCTTTCGCCATCTCGGCCAAAGGCTGCCGAACGCTCGTGAGCGAAAGAAGATCGAGCTTTGCGAGCATCGTGTCGTCGTAGCCGACGAGCGATACGTCACCGGGAATCGAAATCCCCTCGCGCTGCAGTACAGCAGCAACACCGGCCGCGACGGCGTCGTTAGCACAGTAGATGGCTGTGGGCATCGCTCCGCGCACGAGCTGCTCTGCCGCCTCACGCCCGGCGAGCTCGGTGAACTCACCACCGATCACCCGCATTGAGGCTGCGAGACCTGCGTCGCGCATCGACTGCATGAACCAATCGCGACGCGCGGCGGCACCGGCGCCAGAACCGCCGTCAATATGCACGATGTCGCGGTGGCCAAGGCCGACCAGGTGATCGACGACCAACTGCGCGCCGATCTGCTCGTCGTGCATCACCACGTCGATGCGCGGAAGATCGACTCGGCGTTCCACGCACACCAGAGGGGCGATCTTCGACATCGACGTGAGCACGGAGTCGGAAATTCGGGGGGATGCCAAGATCACGCCATCAACGCGGTGATCGATGAAGGTGCGCAGGGCCTCGCTTTCACGCTCACCCTCGCGGCGCCCATTGGCCAAGAGTGCGCGGTATCCCGCTGACTCGGCCTGCGCCTCGAAGGCATCCAGGACGTCGGCGAAGTAGGGATTGTGCAGGTCGTCGAGCAGGATGCCGATGGTCCGGGTTCGGTTCGAGGCAAGCTGGCGCGCGAGCACATTCGGCCGGTAGCCGAGTCGCTCGGCCTCGGCCAGAACTCGGGACCGACTGGCCTCGCTGACCTTGGGGCTGTCCTGGAAGACCAGCGAGACCAGGGAGCGGGAGACGCCGGCAGCGGCCGCAACATCCTCCATGGTGGGCCTGGTCATGCGGGGAGCCTATGCCAGCGCCGGGGGAAATCCAGCCCTGGGCACTTGTCACCAATCGCCATATAGGGCATGCTATTGGAGCGCTCCAATAATTCGCACGGAGGTTCACATGTCGGATGCATTCCTCGCCCGCCTTGCCGGCGCACCCGTCTCCTGGGGCGTCTGCGAACAGCCCTCGTGGGGCATCATGCTCGACGTTCGACGTGTGCTGGGCGAGCTCACGAGCGTCGGTCTGCACGCAATCGAGCTTGGTGACGATGGCTTCTTCCCGGCTGATGACGCCGAGACCCGTGCACTTCTCGCCGAATACGACTCACGCATGCTCGGCGGTTTCGTCTCATTGCTTCTGCACGACCCATCCCGGCGCGATGAGATGCTCGCGATTGCCGAAAAGGCTGCTTCGCGCCTGGCCGGCACGGGTGCGTCGTATTTCGTCACCGCGGCAGTCATGGATTACGACTGGCGCACTCCGACTCCGCTTGATCGTGCGGGCTTTGAGGTACTCAACGAGTCACTCCTGCTTGTCGACGAAATCTGCGCGCGACACGGCCTGACTCAGGTACTGCACCCCCACATGAACACGATGGTCGAGACCAAGCGCGATGTAGATCTCGCACTCGAGACCACCAGCGTGCTGTGGTGCATCGACACCGGGCACCTGGCGATTGGCGGCACTGATCCGTACGAGTTCGTGCAGCAGAACTTCGCTCGCATCGGCCTATGCCATCTCAAGGACGTTCGACTCGACGTTGCTGCACGCGTGATGGCACGTGAACTCACAACACGCGAGGCCGTGGATGCCGGACTATTCCCTCCATTGGGTCAAGGAGATGTTCCGCTGAAGGAGGTTGTCCTCTCGCTCGAAGATCAGGGTTACCGCGGCTGGTACGTGCACGAGCAGGATTCCGCTCTCGTCGAAGAGCCCGCGGAAAATGAAGGCCCGGTCGCTGATCTGCGCACTTCGATCGACTGGCTGCTCACCGATGTCGTGCCTTACATCAAGGTAAGCGCGTGACCACCGGTCGCGCCACCGTGCGCACCACAGTCGCCGACGCGATCATCCGTTTCCTGATTGCGCAGAAGGTCGAGGATGAGCGCAGCGGCGAGATCATCCCTTTGGTGCCCGGTGTCTTCGCGATCTTCGGTCACGGAAATGCGCTGAGCCTCGGTGAGTCGCTCGAACTTCACAAGGACGAGATCGCCACGCTTCGCGGGCAGAATGAGCAAGGCATGGCTCTGGCCGCCGTGGCGTACGCGAAGGCAGCTCAGCGCCGCCAGATCATGGCTGTCTCAACGTCGGTCGGACCGGGCGCTCTCAACACGGTCACCGCGGCAGGCGTCGCACTCGCCAATCGCCTGCCCCTCCTGCTTCTGCTCGGTGACACCTTCAACTCGCGTGAGCCCGACCCGGTGCTGCAGCAGCTCGAGCACTTCGGTGATCCCACCATCACCGCGAATGACTCGCTCAAGGCCGTGAGCCGTTACTGGGATCGCATCACCGCTCCCTCGCAACTCAAGAGCACACTGCGCCAGGCGATTGCCACGCTTCTCGACCCGGCCGACTGCGGCCCAGTGACCCTCGCGCTGCCTCAGGATGTTCAGGCGATGGCGTATGACTTCCCGGCCGATCTCTTCGACACTGTCGTGCACCGCATTCCCCGCCATCGCCCGTCACGGGATCAGGTTTCTGAGGCCGTAGCCCTGATTCGCGCGGCGAAGAAGCCGATGATCGTCGCCGGCGGGGGAGTCCACTACTCGCTTGCCGAGGCAGAACTCTCCGCGTTCGCGAACGCTTTCGGAATTCCGGTAATGGAGACCGTCGCCGGCAAGTCATCACTGCTCGGCACTGATCCCGCCTTCGCCGGTTCGATCGGCGTCTTTGGCGAGACCGCTGGTCAGGAGATCTCGCATGAGGCTGATCTCGTGATCGCCATCGGTACGCGCCTGCAGGACTTCACCACAGAGTCGGGCACTGTTTTTCGCCATCCGAATGTGAAGGTCATCGGCGTCAACGT
>CALFIA010000073.1 GCA_937876275.1 uncultured Actinomycetes bacterium
TCGGCGACAGTCGTGTCGTCGTTCAGGATCAACAGGTATTCACCCGTGGCATTTGCACGACCAAGGTTGATGGCTTCGGCGAAGTTGAAATTGGTCGTGTCGTAGACGACCGTGCGATCAGTGTCGGTTAGTGCCGTGATTGGCGCGATCGTGCCTGTGGTGATGACGACGATCTCGAATCGTGCAGTGGTTTCATGCGCCCTGAGACTCGCGACGCAGTCGTCGATGAATCGGGCGTTGCCCTTGTCGTTCATCGTGCCGATGGTCGGGATGATGACCGACACGAGCGGCGCGCTCTCGATTTTCGGATGAACTTCGTTCAGGCCTTGAATCTTGCTCGGTGCAACCGTTCCGCCGCCAAAGGTGCGCTCGAGGTGACTGCTTTGGGCTCGCGCTGCGGCATCCTGCGCCCACGGCTTGGCGTCGATTGTCAGCGCAGTTGATTCACTCCAAGCACGCCAGTGATACAACGGCTGCGGAATGTGGATCACGTTCTTCAGGTTAGGCAAAAGTCGCAGTGCGAGATCGAAATCCTGGCCGCCGTCCATCTCGGTGCGCAGGCCACCGACTGCGTTCACGAGTTCGCGATTGAAGATCGTGAAGTGGCACAGATACATCTGAGTGAGCAATAGCTCGGGCGAGAAGTCCGGCTTGCAGTAGAGCTCGAAATGCTCACCACGCGGATTGATCTTGTCTTCATCCGAATACACGGCATCGGGGTGATCGTTTGCCTCTACGACATTCGAGAAGGTCTCGATGCAGCGGGGGTCAAGAGCATCGTCGTGATCAAGCATGCCCATGTATTCGCCGGTTGCCTCCGCGAGAGCAGCGTTCAGCGCCGAGGAGATACCGCCATTGGCCTTGGTGCTGACCTTGATCCGTGGATCGCTGGCATGCTCGCTCGCGAACTGCTCGAGCCACGGGGCGATCTCGGGCTTGGTCGAGCCGTCGTTAACGACGATCAACTGCCAGTTGCGAGCGCTCTGCCTGAGCACTGATTGCAGGCACTCGTTCAGGAAGTCGATCGGCGGGTTGTAGACCGGCACGAGGATCGAGATGGTGAACGGAAAGTCGGTGGTGCCTGCCTCGACGGTGGCGGCCTCAGCGAGCCAGGCCTTGTATTGCTTGCCGATGTTGCGCTCGTAGACCTTGCGCTTGACGTACCGCTTCACGCGGCCGGCGCGACGTTTCGCCTTGATGAGCGGGTTGCTCTCGGAGACCATGTCTTGACCTAGTGACGGTGGAATCGAGCCGGAAGCTGAACGAAACCCTGGCCGATCTCGCCCGACTGGCTGCGCACCGGGAACTCCATTGCGTCATTCCAGGTGTCGAGGAGAGTCGAGCCCGTGTAATCGAACACGTCAATGTGCACGCGGTAGCGACCTGGAAGCAGTGGGTTGCCCTCGATGGCAATGTCGACCATCTGCTCGCCCTCGATGGTGCCGAAGTCGTAGCCCACGGCATGGTTGCTGATCATCGACACGAGCGGGCCGCTGTCGTGCTGCAGAGCAATACGCAGATTCGGGCCGAGGATCGACTCGCTGACATCGAAACCCACACGCAGATTGAAGGTGGCGCCTGTTTCGGCGTGATTTATCGGCTCACCGGCAGCACTGACGATCTCAGCCTTGGTCACCCGCACGATGCCATTACCGGCGCGATCATCCTCGGGGCGAGTTGCCGTGATGTTCGGATTGCGCGCAGCCTCATCACGATTAACGCGATGCAGGTAAGCCGCGATGGTGTCAGTCGTGTTACCGGCCTGCTGCAGTTGACCGTGCTCAAGCCATGCGACTTCGTCGCAAAGACCTTCGAGCTGACCGAGGCCGTGGCTCACGACGATGATGGTCTTGCCGGCCTTGCGCAACGCGTAGAGATGATCGAAGCACTTGCGCTGAAATTCCTCGTCACCGACGGCAAGCACTTCGTCAACTAGAAGAACGTCGGGCTTCATGTGCACGGCAACTGCGAAGCCGAGGCGCACATACATGCCGCTCGAGTAGTGCTTAACGGGCTCGTTGATGAACTCGCTCAGGCCGCTGAAGTCGATGATCTCGTCTGTTACCGCGCCAATCTCCTTACGCGACATTCCGAGCAGCGAGCCGTTGAGCTGGATGTTCTCGCGCCCCGACATGTCGGGATGGAAACCGGCACCGAGTTCGATGAGTGCCGCAACGCGACCATCGGTGGTGATGTTGCCGGTAGTCGGTCGGTAGATGCCGCCGATCATCTTCAGCAGAGTCGACTTGCCCGAGCCGTTATGACCAATCAGGCCGTAGACGCTGCCCTTGGGGATGTCGATCGAGACATCGCGTACCGCCCAGAAATCCTCTTCGTTCTTCGCGCGTCCGCGAACGATGAGCTCCTTGAGAGAGCTTCGGCGATCGGTGTGGCGCTTGAAGCGCTTTCCGACTTCGTTGATCGAGACGGCGAGGTCTGCCTTGCCAGGAGTGCTCACAGGTACTCCCCCAAATCTTCGCTTCCGCGATTGAAGATCGCGAAGCCGATCCAGAACGTCAAGAAGCCGCCAATGAGCAGCGCCGGGATCACCCACCACGTTGGCGCAGTCAGCGAATACATGACGTCATGCATGCTCTGCACGAACCACGACATGGGATTGATCTTCACCACGGCAGAGAGCAGCACGTTGTGGTCTTGCACCATGCTGATCGGGTAGAGGATCGGCGTAAGGAAGTAGAGAGCACCGAGGATCACGGCGACGATGTATTGCACATCGCCAAAGCGTGCGTTGAGGATCGCGAGGATCAGGCCAATGCCTTGAGCGAAGAGCGCCGTACCGACCAAGATGGGGATGGCCAGGATCCAGGTCCAGCCAATATTGCGCTGCCAAATGAACAGACCCATCAGCACGATTATCTCGAGCGCTACCTGCACCAACTGCACGATGCTGGCGCCGAGCACCGGTGCCCAGCCCGGAAACTGCACCTTCTTGAGCAGGTCACCGCTGGTCTTGAGCTGGGTCATCGAGAGGTTCAGGAAACTCGAGAAGAGGTTCCAGGTAACGATGCCGGTGAACAGGAAGGCGGCGTAGCTCGTGCCCTGGCCATTGCCCAGCGGCGGGGCCTGAACCCGGAAGACCATGCTGAACACGGCCGCGAAGACCACGAGGGTGGCCAAGGGCTGCAGGAGTGACCAGCCCCAGCCCAGGAGGCTCGAGCGGTAACGGGTCTTGAAGTCACGGTTGGCGAAGGCCCAGATGAGGGCTCGACGGGTATAGAGGTCGGTCAGCACGGGCGACCACCTCTCTTCCGCATGACCCGCCGAGTCTATCCGCCATGAGGGAATCCCCCTTGGGGCGCGCGGCTCGCTCAGCAGGCTGCGCGCGGCTTTCGTCCCTAGATTTTCTCCGCTTCGTGGGTACGCTCTGAGAACCCACTAGGAGGACACATGAACTCACGCACTGCCACCCGCACCTGGGCACGGCGCTCGGCCGTCATCGGCTGCACCGCACTCGCCCTCGGCGCGACTTCCCTTGGCCTTGCAACCGGCGCCTCGGCTGCCACCGCGAAGGGCTTCATCGCCGCCCCCAACGGCATGGTTGGTCTTCAGGAGAGCATCCTGATCAGCGCCCCCAACGCCAAAGGCCAGGTAGTCACAATCGGCTTGCAGAACGCCAGCACGGCGCAGACCCTGCAGACCACGATCGGCTCGAATGGCTACGGCTCAGTGAACTGGACCCCGACCTTCGGCGGCTCTTGGACCATCAACGGGCTCGGCAACATCATCAGCTCAGGCTCAACAACCATCAACGTTGCCGCAATGCCGACCTACACGGTGCTGCTTGCGCAGAACAACGTGCAGAACGGCGTGAACAACAACCTGACCGCCGCAGTCATCGCGCCCATCGGCTCCCTCGCGCCGACGGGCAGCGTCTACCTCGCTACGACGTTCGGTAACGGCATCACGACGCAGCCGCTCACCGGCCTCTACGGCGGCACGACTGCGACCACCACGCTGCCGTGGACTCCGAACGGCAATGGCCCCTTCCCGATTCAGGCCACCTACACCCCGGGCACATCGGCGAACAGCGGCTCGATGAGCGCGGTGTCGCAGCCGAATATCGCGGCAACCGACACCGTCGTCGCAATGCGTTGGCCTGCAACTCTTTACGTGAACCAGCCCACGGTGATTCAGGCCGTGCTCGGCCAGAACATCCCGCAGGGCTCGGTGGCGTTCTACATGGATGGCAAGGGCATCAGCGGATCGATCCCGACCTCGAATGGCGTTGCGACACTGCAGTGGACTCCGCCCGCAGGTGGCGTGCACAACATCTCAGTTGCCTTCACAGCCAATACGCCCATCCCGGGTTCGGGTTACAGCGGTTCATCAACTCAGTCGGTCAACATTCAGCCGGCCAAGGCTCAGGACAACATCACTGTTGACCCGCCCACGATGCCCGCGTGGTCAATTGCTGCA
>CALFIA010000074.1 GCA_937876275.1 uncultured Actinomycetes bacterium
AAATCGCCGGCCTTCCGGTTGTCACGACCCTGATGGCACGCGGAGCATTCCCCGACACTCACCCGCAGCACATGGGAATGCCGGGAATGCATGGTTCCGTGTCTGCAGTCGGTGCACTTCAGAACTCTGATTTGCTCATCACCTTGGGCGCTCGCTTCGATGATCGCGTGACAGGCAAGCTGTCGACATTTGCGCCCAATGCCGCGGTTATTCACGCGGATATCGACCCTGCTGAAATCGGCAAGAACCGTCATGCCGACGTCCCGATCGTGGGGGATCTCGCCGAGATCATCCCTGAGCTCATCGTGGCCCTCGAGGCCGAGTTCGAGGCCGGGCGTCGCGGTGACTACGGGGCCTGGTGGCAGCAGCTCACCCGCATGAAGGAGACCTACCCGCTCGGCTACGACGAGCCGGAAGACGGATCGCTGGCTCCTCAGTACGTGATCAAGCGACTGGGGGAGATCTCCGGAACCGACTCGATCTTCGCCGCCGGCGTGGGACAGCACCAGATGTGGGCTGCGCAATTCATCAACTATGAGAAGCCGAATACCTGGATCAACTCAGGTGGCCTGGGAACGATGGGCTTTGCCGTTCCGGCGGCCATGGGCGCGAAGGTCGGCGCACCCGACAAGACCGTCTGGGCTGTCGATGGCGACGGCTGCTTCCAGATGACCAATCAGGAGCTCGTCACCTGCACGATTAACGAGATCCCGATCAAGGTCGCGCTGATGAATAACTCGAGCTTGGGCATGGTGCGTCAGTGGCAGACCCTGTTCTACAACTCGCGTTACTCCAACACCGATCTTCATTCGTACCGCATCCCTGACTTCGTGAAGCTCGCAGATGCATACGGTTGCCACGGCCTTCGCTGCGAGACTCCCGATCAGGTCGATGCCACGATCGAGAAGGCGCTTAGCCTCAACGATGCGCCCGTTGTCATCGACTTCATCGTGCATCGCGATGCCATGGTGTGGCCGATGGTCGCAGCTGGCGCCAGCAATGACGACATCCAGATTGCGCGCGACTTGGCGCCCGAGTGGGGAAGTGACGACTGATGTCCAGGCACACACTGTCCGTTCTTGTCGAGAACAAGCCAGGCGTCCTCGCACGAGTGGCCTCGCTGTTCTCCCGTCGCGGATTCAACATCGAATCCCTGGCTGTCGGACCGACCGAGATCTCCGACATCTCGCGCATGACGATCGTGGTCAACGTCGAGGATTCCCCGCTCGAGCAGGTCACCAAGCAGCTCAACAAGCTGATCAACGTGCTCAAGATCGTCGAGCTCGACTCCGAGTCATCTGTCCAGCGCGAGATCATGCTGGTCAAGGTTCGCTCCGACAACGAATCACGCTCAAGCATCCTGGAGACCGTCCAGATGTTCCGGGCCAAGGTCGTTGACGTAGCACCTGACGCCTTGACCATCGAGGCGACTGGAAACAACGACAAGCTCACTGCCCTGCTGAAGGTTCTTGAGCCCTTCGGGGTCAAGGAGCTCGTGCAGTCCGGCATGGTCGCCGTCGGCCGTGGC
>CALFIA010000075.1 GCA_937876275.1 uncultured Actinomycetes bacterium
CACGACGCTCTTCCGATCTCCGGTGCGACCCATGGTGATGAGTTCGACGATCTGGCCATGGCCGACTTCCTTGGCGGAGATCTGAGCAGCCAGCTGACCGAGATAGAGGCAAGCGATGTTGTCGGCGACCTGCAGAACATCGTTCATGTTGTGGGAAATGAGAATCACGCCAAGACCGCTGTCAGCGAGTCGGCGTACGAGGTTGAGGACCTGCTCTGTTTGAGCAACGCCAAGAGCGGCGGTCGGCTCATCGAGGATGACGAGCTTGGAATTCCAGAGCACGGCGCGCGCAATCGCGACGGTCTGGCGCTGGCCGCCGGAGAGGCTGGAGACCTGTTGGCGAATCGACTTGAGGGTTCGTACGGAGAGGCTCGCGAGAGTTTCGGTTGCCCGACGCTCCATCGTGATCTCATCGAGAACGATGCCCTTGCTCTCCTCGCGACCGAGGAACATGTTGTGCACGACATCGAGGTTGTCGCAGAGGGCGAGATCCTGGTACACGACCTCGATACCGAGGTTGTTCGCCTGCTTAGGCTCCGTGACATTCACGGGCTTGCCCTCGAAGAGGTACTCACCGGAATCGAAGGAGTGGATGCCAGCGATTCCCTTGATCAGTGTGCTCTTACCTGCGCCGTTGTCACCGACGAGCGCGGTGACCTGACCTGCATAGACGCTCAGGTCGACATTTCGAAGGACGTGAACCGGGCCGAAGCTCTTGTTAACGCCGCGAAGCTCAAGCAATGGAGTGGAATCGTTCATGGGCATACCTTCTCGCAGATGCGAACGGCTAAGGGGGGTTTCGCGGGCATAGAGCCCGCCAACTGTGACAGTGGGGGGCGAGCGAACTCGCCCCCCACTGTCCTCAGATGCGGCTAGTTCTTACTGAACGCCGTACTTGGTGCAGGCTGCCTTGAGCTCTGCGGTGGTGCAGATATCGGCTGCGTTGGCGAAGCCATCAGCAACGACATCCTTGACCGACTCCGCGGTGATGCCCTGGGGAACCAGGAGAACCGAGGGGACGTCCTTGCCGCTGGTGCTATCGGCAGTCATGCCGGTCGCGAGTGCGTTTGCGGCTGCGGTGTCGCCCTTGGCCAGGTCGATCGCGAGCTGAGAAGCAGCTTCGGCTTCCTTCTTGATCGCCTTGTAGACGGTCATGCACTGGGTGCCCATCAGCACGCGCTGCAGACCCTCAGTCGTGGCGTCCTGACCGGTGACCGGGATCTTGCCGGCCTGGCCATTGCGATCGAGTACGGCAACAACTGCGCCACCGAGGCCGTCGTTGGCCGATGCAACACCGACGAAGTTGCCCTTTGCCTTGGTGTACATCTGCTCGAAGATGGTGCCGGCCTTGGTGTTGTCCCAGTCCGGAACCGACTGATCGTCAGCCACGGTGTAGCCGGCGTCCTTGATGACCTTCTCGTAGCCCTGCTTGAAGAGGGTTGCGTTGTTATCGGTCGGCGAGCCATTGAGAAGTGCAACCGGGCCGGAGTTGTTTCCGTTTGCCTGCATGCACTTGACGAGGCCCTCGCCGATGGTGGTGCCGACTGCCACGTTGTCGAAGGACACGTAGTAAGCCGCGCCGCCGCCCAGGGTCAGACGGTCGTAGTCAATGACCGGGACGCCCTGGTCGTTGGCCTTCTTGATGACCGCTGCTGCCGACGGGCTGTCGAGGTTGACGAGGAGGAGCACGTTCACGCCGCTGGCCAGCATCTGGTCTGCGATCGTGGCGAACTTGGCCTTGTCACCATTGGCGTTCTGGATGTCGAAGTCAACACCGGCTGCGGTGAAGGCATCGCCGAGGAACTTACGGTCAGCGGTCTCCCAGCGAGCGGAGGATGCTGCGTCGGGCAGGATCACGCCGACCTTGGCTGCAGCTGCGGCAACCGAAGATGCTGCGGAAGCTGCCGGTGCTGCGCTGCTCGCCGAGCTGCTGCTGCTCGAGGAACTGCCACACGCGGTGACGAGCAGTGATGCGACCGCGAGGCCGGCCACTGCTCCAATGAGCTTGCGTGACATAAAGGTGTTTCCCTTCATTGTGTGGATTAATCCATGGTGTGTTGCGTGGTTGTTGCTAAATGCCGAGGATCCGGTCGATGACGAGTTGATCCAGTGCTTCGTTTCCGTACCCCCGGGTTGCGAGGGATTGAGGATCGAAGCTCTCGTTCAGCAATGCCGCTGCAGATGCCGTGGTGTACGGACCGACAGTCGGTACCGCGAGTTCCGGCACGCCGGCATTCGCCATTGCCTTCGTAACTCGGGGATCTTGGTCGAACTCGCGGGCCTTGGCCGCGAGTGCGAGATAGGTGCGCATGCACCCACGGGCGAAGTCCCAGATGCCGTCGCCGCCCTCGTTGCGGTATGGGCGAGCATCGAAATGCTTGGGACCGTCGTAGCCGGAGTTCTCGAGGAGTCGCACCAGGAAGAAATCGTCCTTGATGCCCTCAGAACCGAAGCGGAGATCCTGGTCATAGCGACCGATCTTCTGGTCATTGAGGTCGATGTGGAACAGCTTCTTCTGCCAGAGGGCCTGTGCAACACCCTGGTAGAAGCTGAGTCCGGCCATGGTCTCGTGCGCGACCTCGGGATTCAGGCCGACCAACTCGGGGTACTCGAGCATCTCGATGAAGGCCATGGCGTGGCCGATTGTCGGAAGGAAGGTGTCGCCGCGCGGCTCATTTGGCTTGGGCTCAATCGCGAAGCGAATGTTGTAGCCCTTGTCGACCACGTAACCGCAGAGGAAGTCCATGGCCTCCTTGTAGCGGGACAGTGCGTCGCCTGGCTCCTTGCTCGCCGCGGACTCCACGCCTTCGCGACCGCCCCAGAGCACGTAGGTCGGAGCACCAAGCTCAGCCGCGACGTCAAGGTTGCGCAGGGTCTTCTGGATGGCCAGGCGACGAACGTCGCGATCGTTCGACGTGAAGGCGCCGTCCTTGAACATCGGGTGCCAGAACAGGTTCGTGGTTGCCATCGAGCAAACGATGCCGGTCTCTTCAAGGCCCTTCTTGAAGCGATCGAGCTCGGCACGACGCTGGGACTCGGGAGCTCCGAAGGTCATGAGATCGTCATCGTGGAAGCTCACGCCCCAGGCGCCGATATCGGCAAGTCCGCGAATGAAGTCAACCGGATCGATCGGGGGGCGAGTCGAATCGCCGAATGGGTCGCGCCCGGGGTGACCGATAGTCCAGAGGCCGAACGCGAACTTGTGCTCCGGCTTCGGGGTCAGATCGTCAGACATCCAGTCTCCACTCGCCCACAGGGGCATCAGCTGCTTCTGCAATATGTTGCGACCCACAACATATGCACGACACCTTTGTTGCGCAAGGCGAATTCGGTCACAAATCAGCCTGATCTCATAACGATTTGGCAACAGGCGGATGAGTGATCTCCGCCGGTTTCCGCCACCCCGAGGCACCGTGGGCATGTAAGCGGATACGGTCTGAGTCCACTCACTTGCTGTCAATGCGCACGAAGGAAATACATGGACGTCCTGCAGGGACTCGAGAACCGCTCCCCGATGTTCGCGCTCGTCGAGAACAGGGCACGGGCAGAATTCATCGTCTCAGTGATCGTCAAGTACGGCCTCGCCGACGCCATGACTCTCGAGGGTCATCCGCTTCTCGTGCAGCTAGCAGGTAAGACCAAGCCGGATCCTGCCCTGATTGGCATGAGCCGCGGTGAGCGACTTCGCAGTGCGATGCAGGAACTTGGCACGACCTTCATCAAGATCGGTCAGATTCTCAGCACACGTGCTGATCTCGTCGGGCCTGATATTGCCGAAGCGCTCAGTGCTCTTCAGGCCGATGATCCCGCTGACACCCCTGAGCAGATCACCGCCACCGTCTCTGCCGATCTCAAGATGCCCCTTGACCAGGCCTTCTCCTCCTTCACCCTCGTGCCGCTTGCCTCTGCATCGGTCGGGCAGGTGTGCCGGGCAGTCACCAACGACGGCACGAATGTCGTGGTGAAAGTCCGCCATGACGGGGTCCCGGAGGTGGTCGCCCAGGATCTTGCGATCCTCAACGCGCTGGCAGCACTTCTCGAGAAGGATGTCGCAGCAACCAGGGTGCTCCAGCCTGTGCAGGTGGCCCATCAACTCTCCACGAGCTTGACCGATGAGCTCGACTTCCGTCGCGAGCTCGGAAACCTCGTGCGTATCTCCGCGAACTTTGCCGGCAACGACGCCTACGTATTCCCGACACCCTTCCCCGAGCTCTCGGGTGAATCCGTCCTCACCGAAAGCATGCTCGACGGCACGCGTTTCTCGTCAGTGATCAACAACCTCACGGTTGACCATGCGAACGACATCATCCGACTCATCGCGAACATGTACTTCCAGATGATCTTCGTCGACGGGCTCTTTCACGCCGACCCGCACCCAGGCAATCTGCTGATCCTCGACGATGGTCGGCTTGGCGTTCTCGACTTCGGTAAGTGTGGTCGCCTTCGCGATGGCATGCGTGAAGCATTCATCGACTTCCTTGCCAGCGTGCTCACCGGTGACATCGAGGAAGCCACGCGCTGCATGCTGAAGATTGCTCCGGGGCCCGCCGACCTCGACGAAACTCGACTTCAGGCTGATCTCGAAGGATGGATCGAGACCTTCTTCCCGGGCACTAAGGGAAGCGCAACAATGCACGCCGATCTCGGCTCCGCGATCGCAGCTCTTCTTGACATCGTGCGCCAGTACAACCTGCGCATGCCCACGGACATGTCATTGATGCTCATCGTGGTGATGCAGTTGCAGGGCATCCTCCAGCAATCAGGCAGTTCGCTCACACTGACTGAGTTGCTCATGCCGTTTGCTCAGGAGATCCAGAAAGAGCGCATGTCACCCAGGCGATTGATGCGCAAGGCTCTAGGCACTGCGCACCGATGGGAACACCTCATCGAGGTATTGCCCGGCGACCTCACTCGCCTGCTTGAGGCCACCAGTCGTGGCGAGCTCAAGGTTCCGCTCACGATCAGCGGCATTGACCGACCGGTGAATCGACTCGCGTACGCGCTCGTTGCGACCGCCACCATCAATGGCACTGCGCAGATGCTCTCGCGGAAAGCCGGCCCGACCGTGGGTCGCGTCTCAGTTCCGGGGCTCATCGGCACTGCAGCGTCCGCCTACCTCGGCTATCACGTCATTCGCGCGATTCACAAGGCAGGCGGACTCTCGCAGTAAGCTCCGCGGCTCTCCGATCAGGTGACGGAGCGAATCAGCTTCTTGTTGATGAACTCCTCGATGCCCAAGGTTCCAAGCTCACGGCCGAAGCCGGAGCGCTTGGTGCCACCGAAGGGCAGGTCGGGAGCATCGAGACCCACGCCGTTGATGAAGACCATTCCGGTGTCGAGCGCATTCGCGACTCGGATTGCCTGAGCCTGATCTGTCGTGAATACGTAGGAGCCGAGGCCGTACGGGGTGTCATTAGCGATGCGAATCGCGTCAGCTTCATCCTTCGCGCGGTAGACCTGGGCAACCGGCCCGAAGAGCTCCTCGCGGTAGGCGGGGTTGCTCGAGTCGACGTTGGTGAGAACACCTGTCGGGAAGAAGCAGCCATTGCGCTCGCCAGCAGTCGACAGGGTTGCGCCTGCCGCGACTGCGCGATCAACCTGGCCAGCCAGGTTCGCAGCTGCGGCCGCAGACGACAGCGGGCTCGCTGCCTCCATGGCCAGCATCTTCTCGGTGAACTTCGCCAGGAAGGCGTCGTAGAGAGAATCGATGATGACGAAACGCTTTGCCGCGTTGCAGGCCTGACCGGTGTTGTCGGTACGCGCAAAGATTGCGGAGTCAACAGTGGCGTCGAGATCATCTGTGCTCAGCAGAATGAACGGGTCGGAACCACCGAGCTCGAGCACGACCTTCTTGAGGTTACGTCCGGCGATTTCTGCGACGGCGGCACCCGCACGCTCGGAGCCGGTAAGAGAAACACCGCGTACGGTCGGATCAGCGATGATGTCGGCGATCTGCTCGTTAGTCGCGTAAATGTTCGTGTAGACGCCGGCAGGAACTCCGGCGTCGACGAAGATCTGTGCGATGAAGGCTGCAGACTCCGGGCATTGCGGCGCGTGCTTGAGCAGAACAGTGTTACCGAGTGCAAGGTTCGGGCCGGCGAAACGTGCGACCTGATACGCCGGGAAGTTCCAGGGCATGATGCCGAGGATCGTGCCGACTGATGAGGGGCGAATCACCGCACTGCCCTCGCCATCAGCCATCGCGATCGGCTGATCAGCGAGCAAGCGCTCTGCGTTCTCGGCGTAGTAGTCGTAGATCAGTCCGCTGAACTCGATCTCGCCAACAGCATCGGCAAGTGGCTTGCCCATCTCGCGGACGATGATCTCGCCGAGCTCCTGGGCGCGCTCAGTGTGCAATTCTCCGATGCGCTTCACGATCGCAGCACGCTCTGCCACTGAGCGAGCGGACCACGCGGCATGCGCAGCTGCGTTCGCCGCTACCGCGGCGGCAATCTCTGCATCAGTAGCGGTCGGGTAGGTCTTGACCTGCTCGCCGGTGGCCGGGTCGACAACTGCGTACATCTCGTTGACACTCCTTTTGGTTCGTGAACCTTGGGGCGGGCATGACCCTTGCCTTCTCACGAGGCAGGGCAGTCCACACCGAATCCGTGGTCTCAGCCTTCCAGATTTGGGCGGTGATGCAGGCCCAAGTGATTAATTGACCGGAAACTTCACTCGTGTGACCTCACCGACGGACTTTCTGTCTCGGCTAGCGGAATGCGCGTAGCCTTTATGCTCATGCGCACGCGTAGCGCTGCCGTGGCAGCCCCCATCGCCGGGGCTCTCCTGGTCGGCATCCTGACAGCGACTCAGGCCAAGGTCGTGGGCAACTTTCACGATTTCACGCAGAACA
>CALFIA010000076.1 GCA_937876275.1 uncultured Actinomycetes bacterium
AGCGAGACCAACAATGGCTGCCGCGATCACCGTTCCCGGGATCGAGCCAAGGCCACCGGCCAGGGAGATGATCAAACCGACTGTCAGCGGCTGAACGCCCGAGGTCGGGCTAACGAAGAAGGTCTGAGCCAGCATCACCGAAGCAAGTCCGGTGAGTGCACCGGAGATCGCGAGTACGCGCATGCCTGTCACACGTACAGAGACACCGACGACTGCGGCGCCAAGTGGGTTCATCATCATCGCGCGCATTTGCAGGCCAGCGCGGCTACTACGCATCCACATGATCACCGCAGTAAGCATCAACGTGGCGATGACGATGGCGCCGAGCTGGCTGTAGGAAACACCACCGGAGCCGATCTCGATGCGACCGGTACCGAAGATTGGTGGCAAAGGCTTGCTCTGAGGGCCGAAGAAGATGAGCCACAACTGGGTGCCGATAAGGCTGATCGCAAGGGTTGCGATGAGACCGCGGGTGCGGAAATTCGCGCGGTCTTGAAGTGGCAGGAAGGCAATCGAGCCGACAAACAGTCCGGCGATCGCAGAACCCGCCATGCCCGAGATCAACAAGCCGATCGACATGACGGGACCTTCGCTGATTCCCATGTTCGTCAGCGTCTGTGCGTAAAGGTAAGCGGCGTAACCACCTGCAGTGAAAATGAATCCCTGGGCAAGGTTGAGCATGCCGATGCTCGCCCAGGTGAACGAAATACCGATGGCGACCAGGCCATACATCGAGGCCAGCACTGCAGCGCTGATGATGAGTTCGATCATCAGTGCATCCCTCCTGCTGCAGGCGGGACATCGCCCAGTGCTTCGCCGACATCGAGCTTGATCTCGCCCGCGTGCATACCGAGCATGCGATCGACGCGACCTTCGAGAAGTGGCAGGTTCTGCTCGGCGATGATCATCGCGCCTTCGCCGATGTCAATATCGCAGAGCGCGGCGACCAGACCCATCGAGATCTTCGGGGCGAGTCCGAGTGACGGCTCATCGACGAGATAGAGCTTGGAGTCCGACATCAGCGCCCGGCCCACCGACACCATTCGTCGCTCGCCGCCGGAGAGAGTGCCGGCAGTTTGCTTCAGCAGTTTGCCCAGCGGCGGGAAGACATTAATGACGCTGTCACGACGACGCTTCCGTGATCGCCACGAAGCGCTGGTGTACGCGCCACTATCGAGATTGTCCTTGACCGAGAGGCCCGGGAAAATCGCGTCACCTTGGGGAGCGAGAGCGATGCCGCTACGAACGATTGCCGGGGTCTTGCGCCCGACACCGTGAGTGCGTCGTCCGCCAATCTCATTGCCCTCGAACACAATCGAACCGTCCTGCCAACCGGTCAGTCCCACGATCGTGCTTAGCAGCGTGGTCTTGCCGTGACCGTTAAGGCCGACGAGGCCAAGGCGTTCGCCTGGCTCAACCGTGAGATCAAGATCGTGAAGTACACGCACCGGGCCGTACCCGGCCGACACACCCGTAAGTTGCAGGATTGACATCAGCTGATCACCAGGTTTCCCTCGAGATCAGCGTTGATCGGCACGTCAAAATAGGCAGCGCGCACCTCGGGAGAGGTGAACACCGTCTCGGGCGGACCTTCGGCAATGATGTGGCCGACGTCGAGGACAAGCACCTTCGAGGCCACCATCGCCAGCAGTTCGAGGCGGTGCTCAATGAGCAGTACAGCGACTCCGTACTCCTGCGAGAGCTTGCGTACGACGAGATCGATCTCGTCGATCTCGGAGCCGGTCAGTCCAGATGCGGGCTCATCAAGCAGGACAATCTGCGGGTCGCGCAGGAGCAGGCAAGCGAGCATGAGCTTGCGTCGCTCGAGAGTTTCCAGGAGTGCGGTCGGCGCATCGAGCGGAGTGCGCATACGCACGAATTCCGCCGCCCATTCGACTGTGAGCCGTGCGGGATAAGGCTTATAGGCCTTGCGTGCAGCCTTGAGAGTCTCGGCAACGGTGAGCGTTGCCGGCACGATCGGGCGCTGGTAACTGCGCACCAGACCGAGTTCGACGCGCTTGCGCATCGGAAGCTTGCGAATCGACGTGCCATTCAAGAGCACATCACCGCCGTGATTGAGCTGGCGGCCGGAGAGAACTTCGAAAAGGCTGGTCTTGCCGGCCCCATTGGGACCGGCAAGACCGACAACCTCTGCCTTGCTCACTTCAAGTGACACACCTTCGAGAATTCGACGTCCGCCCAGTTCAAGCGTGATGTCGGTGCAAGAAAGAAGTGTCATGTGAGGTGTTGTCCTACTTCTGCCACGGCTGGAGCACGAAGGCTGCCTCAGCATCATCAGCGGGTGCGATGACGGTGTGCTTGCCGTTCTGCACCTGGTAGAAGTAGTGAGTCACGCCCTCTGCAGCAGAGCCGGCAACATCCGGGTAGATGTTGACTGCGCCCTTCGAGAAGTCGAGGTGACCGGTAACGCCATCAGTCGGGTTCGCGGCGATGTACTGGTTCACTGCCTTGAAGTCAGACGGATCGACGTTCTTCCAGGCGTTCGCCAGGACGTTGACCATGTCGTAGCACCAAGCCGGGTAGACGAAGCCCATCGTCTTGTCATCGACGTTGTAGGCGGCCTGGTACGCGGCGCGGAACGCCTTGTCCTCAGGTGAGGTGTTGCCCGTACCGATGACGGTGCCCCACACGTAACCTTCGGCTGCTGGGCCCGCGATCTGCAGGTACTCGGGCTGCGACGGCCCGTACTGCAGGTACACCAGCGCACCCGGAACCGGGTCAGCGGCGAACTGCTGCGAGAACGAGGCGAGCTCGGCACCAATCCAGTGGTCGACGACGATGACGCCGGGGTTCGAAGCCTTCAGCTTCGAGATAACCGGGGCCCAGTCCTTGGTGCCTGCGGTGATATCGATGACATCGCCCAGGGTCCACTTGCCGTTCGACGCCTTGATGGCTTCCATCAGTGCGTCGGCGATGTTCTTGTTGTAAGCCGTGTCACCGCGAACGATGTCGACCTTGTTGTTCGTCGGCTTCCAGGTGCCTGCATCGGCGAGCTGCGTGAGGAACACCGGCAGACCGGCGCCGTAGAAGGTCTCAGCGGGATCGGTGAAGTAGTTGCCGTACTTCGCCGGATCAGCTTCACGCATCTTCTGAGCGTCGATGTTGGTGTCGCCGCTCATGTACGGAGCGCCGTAGGCGGCAGCTGCGTCCAGGGCGGGCGGCGGGATGATGACGAACGGGCTGACGATGGCGCTCACCTTGTCACCCGTCAGCTTCTGGAAGCCGGCGGTGATGCCCTCGGGCGACAGGATGTCGATGTCGGTGACATCGAGTGCCAGCGGACGACCATTGACGCCGCCTGCGGCGTTCACCTGGTCGACGGCCAGCTGGGCGCCGTTCCAGCAGTCCTTGTGGTCGGCAATACCTGCCGGGCCGGACTGTGCGATCGCAGCGCCGATGGTGATCGGCTCGCCGCTGGCTGCTGCGGCTGATGCCGGAGCCGAGCCTGCGGGTGCTGCAGATGACGAGGACGAACTTGAGCTGCCACCACACGCCGCAAGGAGCATTGCGGTCGTGGCGATGACACCTGCTGATGCAATCAGACGACGGTTCACTGAGCCTCCACAAAAGGGACAAATGCGCACGATGGCGCAGGGTGAGCCAAGGGTCGTCCTCATGCTGGCCGCTGACCATACGTAGAAATACGCATATTGCGAGATTTTTGATTTCTGTTCGGTTACGAATGATTGATTCGAGGTGAAATGCCTGCGGCGTTCTCCCAGGCGCTGCCACCATGCGCCTGTGAGCACAGTGAGCGTCACCGAGGCCATGAGCACTGTTGCCGCCGTGGGCGCCATCACCTCTGACTCGGGCAGCGTGATCGAGCGGGCGACTGCCATCCTCGAGGAGCTGCGCAAACTCGTTCCCTTTGATGCCGCCGAGATCGTCTCGATCAACCCCATTAGCCAGGAATCGGTGCAAATCGCATCAGAGGGCTATAGCCAGCGCGTGCTTGACGATCTGCACAGCCCCCAGTTCCACGACATCATGCGGGCCTTGAAACTTCCGGACACCGGTAAGCCGATTCGCATGCGTGACCTGCCCGGTGACCCACTCGATAACTGGGCTGTTGCGGATGTTCTCTACCCCGCCGGCTACGCCGAGGGGATGACCATGTGCCTTCGCACGCCCGATGGTCGTTTCACGGGCGTGATCAATCTCTCGACCCTGAGTACCGAACACCCCAGCGATATTGCGCGCGATGCGATTGCTCACCTTTGCGCAACCCTCGGCAACCTCGTCGACCCGATGCAATCCGGTAAGTGGATCTCGATGCTTCTCGGAGCCGGGAGTATGGCCATCGGCCTCGATTCAGCCGGTGAGACTGTCAGCATTCCCGGCCTTGCCGGTCACAAACTGCTGCAAAGCGGCACGGATCTCGTGCAGGTGGCGCAGAAGTCAGCCGTGCATAACTCCTGGGGTTCCTTCGTGTGGCCCGACGAGGAGGATTGGTTCCGAGTACGCGTAGTGCCCTGCAAGGGCGAGCAGTCGATCAGCACGGTCATCAGCCTCGATGCCATCGACATCGGCCCGCTTACCCGTCGTGAGCTCGAGGTGCTCACACTGGCCGCAGAAGGACTCTCGAATGGCGAGATCAGCGAGGCGCTGGTCATCAGTAGTCGCACTGTGACCACGCACGTCGAGCACATCCTCGACAAGCTCGATGCGCCGAATCGCGCGGCCGCCGCGTCCTACGCGCTGCGCGAGGGCTACATCCTCGGCAAGGTCGACCGCTTCGACCGGTAGCAAGCGTTCGCCAGGAATGCAGAAAGACCGCCCGAAGGCGGTCTTTCTTTCTGTGGAGCTTAGGAGACTCGAACTCCTGACATCTGCCTTGCAAAGGCAGCGCTCTACCAACTGAGCTAAAGCCCCGAACGTGGAGACCTGCTAGCGCAAATCAGGCTCGATGGTCGCTTCCGACCACAGATCCTGCTCTGCCTTGTTCGCCGTGATCTGGCGGTAAACGACATAGCCGATGCCAGCCAGCAGCACGATGAGCAGCAGTTTCTTCACGTGGGCCCAGGAGGACTTGAACCTCCGACCTCTTCCTTATCAGGGAAGCGCTCTAACCAGGCTGAGCTATGGGCCCGAACGGGGTCAAACAATACCCAGTGCCCCATCGGGGCGTCCAACTGACCTCTTCCGCCGGTACAGAGCGCCGGACACCTGACCTACATCGGAGCCCCTGCACGAGGGCGAGGCCCTAGTAGTCGTCGCTAAGAACGACTTCGATTCCCCCGGTCATGCCCACCGTCAGGTTGTACATCACGGCAAAGAGGCCGGCGAAAATCGAGATCAGGACGATCTCCACCGAAGCGATGACCACGGTCGCCCCGATGACTGTCGGGAAACTCAGCAGCCCGGTCAGGTCGATGGTGTTCGCGGAGTTGCCCACGACATCGTTGACGTTGCGCGTCAGAGTCTCGAAGACCCCGATCGAGTTGAGGAGCAGCCAGAGCACGACTACCGCGATGATCAGCACCAGACCGATGGCCACAGCCAGCAAGAACGCCGCCTTGGTGATCGACCAGGCATTGACGTGAGTGACATACAGCCGGGCACGCCGCGGGGCGCGGGCTGCATCACTCACGTCTTACTCCTCGTCAGCGTCGGCCGGAGCACCCTCGGAGACTTCAGCCGCTGATGCCTCAGCATCACCGGCTGCCGCCTCGGAGGCACCCTCGACAATCTCAATGTCGTCAGACTCATCATCGTCGTCAGACTCGCCACCACGTGCGACCGCCACGACAGCATCGCCCTCAGAGAGATTCATGAACTTCACGCCCATGGTGTCGCGACCCGAGGGGCGAATGCCCTCGACGCTCGAGCGGATGACCACGCCGTTCGAGGCAATCGCGAAGACCTGATCGGTGGCCTCGCAGATCAGGGCACCCACGAGTGATCCGCGCTCCTCGACCAGACGCATGGCCCGGACACCGAGAATGCCGCGACCCTTGGGAGCCCACTCGCCTACCGCGGTGCGCTTGGCGAAACCGCCATCGGTGATCGTCACGACGTAGGTGTCGTCGCGTACGACATCCATGGCGAGCAGTGCATCACCATCGCGGAAGCGCATGCCGATGACGCCGCCAGTTGCGCGTCCCATCGGGCGCAGGGTGTCATCGTCAGCCACGAAGCGAGCCGACATGCCCTTGCGCGAGAACAGCATCAGGTTGTCGCTTGCGGATACGAGCTTCGCAGAAATGAGTTCGTCTTCATCGGCGAGGTTGATCGCGATGATGCCGCCCTGGCGGTTGGTGTCGTACTCGCCGAGCTTGGTCTTCTTCACCATGCCCCGGCGGGTAGCGAGAACCAGGAAGTCGGCGTCCTCGTAATTCGGAATCGCGAGGACCGAGGCAATGGTCTCGTCGCTCTGGAAGGCGAGGAGATTCGCGACGTGCTGACCGCGGGCATCGCGACCGGCCTCAGGCAGTTGGTAGCCCTTAGCGCGGTACACGCGACCCTTGTTCGTGAAGAACAGGAGCCAGTGATGGGTGGTCGTGACGAACATGTGCTCGACGACGTCATCTTGGCGAAGTGCGGCACCCTTGACGCCCTTGCCGCCGCGCTTCTGAGCTCGGTAAAGCTCAGACTTCGTGCGCTTGGCGTAACCACCCGAGGTGATCGTGACAACGATGTCGTCAACCGCAATGAGATCCTCGTCAGTGACGTCACCATCCCAGGCAACAATCTGCGAACGTCGATCGTCACCGAACTTTTCTGTGATCTCGGCGAGCTCCTCCGACACGATGGTGCGCTGGCGAAGCTCGCTGGCGAGGATGTCGTTGAAGTCGGCGATCTTGGCCATCAGATCGTCGTATTCGTCCATGATCTTCTGGCGCTCGAGTGCGGCAAGACGACGAAGCTGCATGTCGAGAATTGCCGTGGCCTGAAGCTCATCGAGTTCGAGGAGATTCATGAGCCCGGTGCGGGCATCCTCGACGGTGGCCGATGCGCGAATAAGCGCGATGACCTCGTCGAGTGCATCAAGGGCCTTGAGGTAACCGCGCAGGATGTGCGCGCGCTCCTCGGCCTTGCGCA
>CALFIA010000077.1 GCA_937876275.1 uncultured Actinomycetes bacterium
TCCAACTGCGGGCGCATCGAGCTCGGCTGATTCGCGGGGCCACCTGGGCCACGCACAGCCGAGGGCTTCTTCTTGCCCGACGAGCTCTTGCCTGCTGAGCCCTTGCTTGATTTCGCCACCTGAGAACTCCCACCACTAGCGTGTGCCAGGTGACCGACCCTACCTTCATCGTCCTCAATCGCTTTCGTACCCAGAGCCCTGAATTCCCGACCTCGGCCCGTGCGGCGATCGCGGCCTTGGCGGCATGCACGGGTTTCGTCGATGCGCACCTGGGTCAGTCGACAGACGAACCCGATCTGCGCACCATCACGACCCGCTGGGTATCAGTGGGCGCCTACCGCAGGGCACTGTCGAATTTCGAGGTCAAGATGACGGCGATCCCGCTGCTCTCGACCGCTATCGATGAGCCGAGCGCCTACGAGGTCGTGCACTACAGATCGCCCGAGGGATTCGTCGACGCCGTCACGGGCCTGGCCCTAGATGCCGGCTCGATCGGGCTGGGGGAGGCCGCCGGCCCTGACATTGCTGCGGTTGACGCCTGAGTTATACGCCTGACCCCTCTCACTCTCGTCACATCAGCCCCACCGCCTACACTTGCGGCGTCCGCCGACAACCAGCCGGAGTGGAGCGCACAAGCGCTCGGAATAGGAGCGCCCAGTGGCCGCCGATCGTGTCGATGCAGTCGTCAATCTCTCGAAGCGTCGTGGCTTCGTCTTCCAGTCCTCCGAGATCTACGGAGGCTCGCGCTCGGCGTGGGATTACGGGCCCCTCGGCGTTGAGCTGAAGGAAAACGTGCGCCGCCAGTGGTGGCAGTCGATGGTTCGCGGTCGCGACGACGTTGTCGGTCTTGATTCCTCAGTCATCCTCGCCCCGCAGGTGTGGGAAGCATCGGGTCACGTGGCGACGTTCACCGACCCGCTGACCGAGTGCAAGAAGTGCCACAAGCGGTGGCGCGCCGATCAGCTGATCGAGGCGTACGAAGAGAAGCACGGGAAGTCGCCTGAGAACGGCCTCGGCGATATCACCTGCACCAACTGCGGCACCAAGGGTGACTTCACTGAGCCGCGCGACTTCAACGGCATGCTGCGGACGACCGTCGGCCCCGTTGACGATGCGGGTGCTGTGCACTACCTGCGCCCCGAGACCGCTCAGGGCATCTTCGTGAACTACCTCAACGTGCTCAACGCCGCACGCAAGAAGCCGCCGTTCGGTATCGGCCAGACAGGCAAGAGCTTCCGTAACGAGATCACGCCCGGCAACTTCATCTTCCGCACCCGCGAGTTCGAGCAGATGGAGATGGAATTCTTCGTCGAGCCCGGCACCGACGAGGAATGGCACGAGTACTGGTTGAAGACTCGCTGGGACTGGTACGTCGAGCTCGGCATGAACCCCGAGAACATGCGCTTCTTCGAGCATCCGAAGGAGAAGCTGTCTCACTACTCCAAGCGCACGGTCGACATCGAGTATCGCTTCCGCTTTGCCGGTTCTGAGTGGGCAGAGCTCGAGGGCATTGCCAACCGCACCGACTTCGATCTCAAGTCGCATAGCGAGCACTCCGGCACTGATCTGTCGTACTTCGATCAGGAGAGGAACGAGCGCTATGTGCCATTTGTCATTGAGCCCGCGGCCGGCCTGACCCGCGCTGTTCTCGCCTTCCTGCTCGATGCCTATGACGAGGACAGCGCGCCGAATTCCAAGGGTGGCGTCGATACGCGCACAGTGCTGCGTCTTGATCCGCGCCTCGCGCCGGTCAAGGTGGCGGTACTCCCGCTCTCGCGTAACGCCGATCTCTCGCCGAAGGCGAAGGATCTCGCTGCCGAGCTGCGCAAGCGCTGGAATGTCGAATTCGATGACTCAGGCGCAATCGGCCGTCGCTACCGTCGACAGGATGAGATCGGCACGCCGTTCTGCATCACCGTCGACTTCGACACGCTCGAGGATCAGGCTGTCACGGTGCGTGAGCGCGACTCGATGCAGCAGGAGCGCATCGGACTCGACTCCATCGTCGGATGGCTGTCCACAAGGCTTCCTGCGTTCTAGAGCGCACAGTGAAAGGGCCCGCCGTTCGGCGGGCCCCTTGCTATTCCTTGTCCTTCGGCGGCTCGTAGCCCTCTGACGCAATTCGCGCGGCATTGCGCGGCAGCAGGAAGCTCGTGAGCAATCCGAGGAAGACGAAGAGTGCGGCAACCCACGACACGGTCTTGGTGGCATCGACGAATCCTGCGGATGCACCTTCCACCATTACCTGACCGTCGGGCATTGCTCCCATGCCGGTGACGGCCTGTCCTGCAGAGGCCTGCATGGCATCGGCAACCTGCGTTGCCGTTGCCGTGGGAACTCCGCGATCAGTGAGCTGGTTCATCGTGTAATTGCCGAGGCCGATGAGGAGTGTCGTGCCAAGGATGGCCGTGCCGATGGCTGCGCCCACCTGTCGAGCTGTCGAGGTCACTGCACTCGCCGAACCGGACTCGGAGACGGGAACCTCGGAGAGCACGACACCGGTGAGCTGGGCAGTCGCGAATCCGACACCAGCGCCATAGATGAACAGCCAGGGAGCAAGACCCCAACCGGTAACGGTGGTCGACATCGAGACACCGATTCCGATGATGCCGATCACCTCCAGTGTCATGCCGATCTGCAGAACACGAACGGGGCCAACACGCTGGGAGAGTGCTGCGCCGATGCCCGAGGCAACGAAGGCGCCTGCAGCGAGGGCTACGAGGATCACTCCGGTCTCCATGGCGCTGTAGCCGCGCACAGACTGCAGGAACAAGGGAATGGTGAAGAGCAGGCCGAATTCGCCGAGGCTGACCACGAGGGCGACGATGTTGCCGGCGCCAAAGCTGCGGATCTTGAACAGTCGCAGATCGATGATGACGATCTTCCCGGCGCTAATGCGGGCCTTCTCGACGAAGACAAGCGCGATCAGGGCTGCAATGCCGATGATGGCGGCGACGAGAACGATCGAGATGGTGTCAGCCGGCCAGGTGAGGCCGCCGGCCTTGAATTCGGTGGTGCCGATGAGCCAGCCGTAGTGCTGCCCCTCAATGAGTGCGAAGACCACGCCGATGAGTCCGAGAGTCACCAGGATCGTGCCCGGCACGTCAATGCCCTTGCGGCCGGTTTCGTCCTTGGTCTCGGGCACGAAGATGAACAGGCCGATCATGACGATGATGCCGATCGGCACGTTGATGAGGAAGGCCCAGTGCCATGACTGGTAGGTAGTGAGGTAACCGCCGACCAGTGGGCCGAGCGCTGCCATGCCGCCGATGGTCGAACCCCACACCGCAAATGCGATCGCGCGCGAGCGACCGGTGAAGACGGCGTTGATGACCGACAGTGATGCCGGCAAGATCATTGCGCCGCCGATGCCCTGCAGGGCGCGGGCACCAATGACTTCGATGGAGTTCGTCGACATCGCGACGAGCACGCTGGAGACGACGAAGACCACGATGCCGATCGCGAAGAGCAGCCGGCGACCGAAGCGATCGGCGAGGCGACCGTTCAAGATCAGAAGTGACGCGAAGGTCAGTGAGTAGGCAGCCGTCACCCACTCGGCATCAGTGGTGCTGAGGTCGAGGTCCTTGACCATTGCCGGGAGTGCAACGTTGACGACGGTGCCATCCAGGATGATCATCGCGACGCCGAGGGCGAGCACGACAAGCGCCCACCAGCGCTTCTTGCCCATCAATTCGACACTCGTGCTCATGCGGGGTCCATTCGTGAGGGAATCTGGCCCCTTGAGACTACTGCCGGCTGCATCCGAGGATCGTGGGAGAATCGCCGCATGTCGGTCACCATGTCGCCCCGCTTCCTGCAGGTCGGCGACGTCCAGATCGACTCACCGGTCGTGCTGGCGCCAATGGCCGGTATTACCAATCGGGCCTATCGCACCCTGTGTCGTGAATACGGAAGTACGGACCCCACCAAGCCCAATGGTCTCTACGTCTCGGAGATGGTGACCTCGCGTGCGCTTGTCGAGCGCAATGAGGAGACCCTCGACATGGTCACCTTCGGTGCTTCGGAGAACCCGCGTTCAGTGCAGCTCTATGGAGTCGATCCGGTTGTGATGGCCGGAGCAGTGAAGATCATCGTCGATGAGGATCGTGCCGATCACATTGATCTCAACTTCGGCTGCCCGGTTCCCAAGGTCACGCGTAAAGGCGGCGGCAGTGCGCTGCCGTGGAAGAAGGATCTCTTCCGGGCCATTGTTCGTGCAGCGGTAACCACGGCCGATGGTCGTGTTCCTGTCTCCGTGAAGATGCGAAAGGGAATTGACGACGATCACCTGACGTATCTCGAGGCGGGTCGCGCAGCCGCGGAAGAAGGCGTGGCTTGGGTTGCCCTGCACGGCCGCACTGCGCAGCAGATGTATGGCGAAACAGCAGATTGGGATGCCATCGCGCGCCTGAAGAGCGAACTCGCGCCGCTGGGCACTCCGGTTCTCGGCAATGGCGATATCTGGACTCCGCAGGATGCCCTCGACATGGTGGCTCGCACCGGTGCTGATGGCGTGGTCGTCGGTCGAGGCTGCCTGGGACGCCCGTGGCTGTTCGGGCAGTTGGCGGCAGCATTCGCCGGTGAGCAGATCCCTGCTGATCCGCGTCTCGGTGAGGTACTCACCATCTTGCGTCGTCATGCCGAGCTTCTCGTCGTCGATTACGGCGAGGTGAAGGGCTGCCGCGATATTCGCAAGCACATGGCCTGGTACCTCAAGGGCTTCAGCGTCAAGCAACAGGTGCGACAAGCTCTGGGCACCGTTGCCACGCTCGCCGAGCTCGATGGGTTGCTCGGCCAGATCGACCCCGATCAGGATTTCAACGCCGAAGTCGGCTCCGGGCCTCGCGGGCGCACTTCCGGCGGTCGTCGCCCCACTCTGCCTGATGGCTGGCTTGACTCGCCCTATCTCGATGAGTCGCAGGCCGCGGAGATCTCGCTTGCCGAGCTTCATGTCTCCGGTGGATGATCACTAGATCACAAGCGGGTATTGACGGTGTGTTGTCAGCCGCGTGACGAGAGTGACATGTGAGCATGGGGGGATGTCCACCGCAGCACCAGCGCCTTCGCGCCCCAGTGCTGCAAGCCAACTCGTCTCCAGCGTTCCGCGCACCGGCCGGGGAGTCTTCACGGCCTTGGCGATGCTGCTCGCCTTTGCTCTCCTTCTCATTCCGATTGGCGTGGTTCTCCAGATCGTCCTTACTGCCCAGTTCGATGATCGGACCAAAACGCAGGCCATCGTCGTTCTCGATCCGGCCAGGGTCTGGGGCGATCCGGCGCCCATTCTCGCTGCTCGCCTGGATCACGCGGCAGATCTCTACACGAAGGGCGTTGCCCCCGTCGTCATCATCGCCGGACCGCAAAAATATGCGTCCGATGCCAAGGATCATCTGATGAGTAAAGGCGTAGCGGAACCAGACATCGTGGTGTTCACGACCGGTCGTGACACGGTCGGCTCGCTCGAGGTCATTGCCACGGTCATGAAGGATCTCGACTGGTCGTCGGTCACTCTCGTGACAGACCCTGCAAACGCAGCTCGTGCTGATGCAACGGCAACTCAGTTCGGTATTGATGCCCACTTGTCGCCCACGAAGGATGGGCCGGGTACTGAACTGACGTCGGAATACGTGGGGCGAGAGACTGCAGCTCTCATGCGCTACTACCTCGTCACTCGTTGGGGTCAGCCGCGGATCATCCCGGGCCAATAGCTGAAGTCGGTGAGAATCCCGCGTACCTCCTGGTAGCACGGCACGTGCGCGCACGGCAGTAGTCTCGTTCTGTGACCCGCGGCTATACCGAGCATGACGCAGCACGGTTCGTGCATGAGCCGGTCAAGGAATCCGTGCGAAGCGACTTTGCCCGCGACCGTGCGCGCGTACTTCATTCCGCTGCTCTTCGACGCCTGGCGGCCAAGACCCAGGTCATGGTCGCCGGCGAGGCAGATTTTCCACGCACTCGCCTGACTCACACCCTCGAGGTTGCCCAGATTGCCCGTGAGCTCGGTGAGGCTCTTGGCTGTGATCCCGATGTCGTTGATATCGCTGGCCTTGCTCACGACCTTGGGCATCCGCCGTACGGGCACAACGGCGAGGATGAACTGGATTCGCTCGCGCAATCCTTTGGTGGATTCGAGGGCAATGCTCAGTCGCTGCGCATCCTGTCGCGACTCGAAGCCAAGGTTGTCGATCCACGCGACGGACGAAGTGTTGGCCTGAATCTGACTCGTGCTTCGCTTGATGCGGCATGCAAGTACCCGTGGGCGCGCAAGCCGGGCGTGCGCAAGTTCGGTGTATACGACGATGACCTGCCGATCTTCACCTGGCTGCGTGAAGGTGCCCCCGAAGGGCGCACCTGTCTCGAAGAGCAGATCATGGACTGGGCTGACGACGTCGCGTATTCGGTTCACGATGTGGAAGACGCCGTGCACGGTGGCCATATCCATCTTGCCGAGTTCACCTCTGCTGAGGAGCGCGCAGCGCTCGTCGAGATCGCACACGTGCGCTATGGCCTTGACGTCGGCATGCTGACCGACGCGATCGGCCGTTTAACGCGACTTGAATACTGGCCGTCGTCATTTGACGGATCGATGCGTGATCTTGTCGCGCTCAAGCGATTCACGAGCTATCTCATCGGACGCTTCTGTGTCTCAGCCCAGGTGGCGACTCAGGTCGAGTACGGAAGTGAACCGCTGACGCGCTACGCCGCGAACTTGATCGTGCCGGAAGAGGTACGCGGCGAGGTAGCGGTCATGAAGGCCATTGCCGTGCGCTACGTGATGAACCGCGAGGGTGCCGAGGCTGAATATGCCCGACAGCGCGAGCAGATTTCTGAGTTGTATCACGCACTCGTACTCGACGGCGGTCGCTCACTCGAGGCCTGGCTCAAGCCGTCGTTCGAGGAGGCCGCCACCGACGCCGAGCGCAAGCGGGTGATCGTCGACCAGATTGCAAGCCTGACCGACGTGAGCATTGTCGACTGGCACGCGAGGCTCGTGCGTCACTGAGCGCCGTACAAAGAGAGATGAAGCAGTTGCTACTTCTTCATCACGATGATGGTGAGCTTCTGCGGTGCTTCAGCCGCGCCACCTGGGCTCGTCGCGATCACGTTCACCGTGGCGGTGCCGACAGCCTTGGCTGCGATATCCCAGGTAGTAGTGCCCGGGACTCCGACCATGCCGTCGGTTGACGCAGGTGCCGCATAGACACCCTCGTAAACCTTCACGGCCGAGGCCTTGCCGGTTACCTTCGTTGACCAGGTGTAGCCGGTTGTCCTATTGGTCGACAGTGACAGCAGGATGTGCTCGCCGGGGATCAAGCGCACCTGAGCCGGAAGTTGGGTGACCACCAGGGTCGGCTTTGAGGAGGCTGAGGCGGCGGGGGAGATACCGACGGCTGCCGTGGCAGCGAGCGAGACGGCGGCAAGGGCAATGAGCGGCTTCTTGGTCATAGCCCCATTAGACATCGGACGAGGCTCTGACGGTAGCCCTGAGTCTCGATGAATTAATCGATGGATGAGATGAGGCCCATCTCTACTGCTCGTCGGGCAGCAGTGAGCCGGTCAGGCGTGCTGGTGGATCGCATCACTCGCTGCAGTTCCTGCTTGACCGTGGAGACAGAAACGTGTAGCGACGTCGCAATCTGGTTGTTCCCGACCCCTTGATTGACCAAGTCGACAATCTCCTGCTGGCGGCGGGTCAGCATGAGCATGGGTTCGGTCCCGGCTGAGCGGTAGAGAGGCGAGGTCGGACTATCGGGGTGGGTTGCCCACAGGCCGAGTGCCGAGGAGATCGCCGTCAGCACGGAGAAGTCATGGGGAGTCCAGTCACGCGGGCACCCCGTGGTGAATTGCACGACACCCAGCACGATCCCCTGATGAACGATTGGAATTCCGACTAGATCGCCTTCGTTCATGACCAGCCGATCGGCCATCGACTGAAAGTGGTCTCTATCGAATGTGGCGTTTGGGTATTGAGTCGGGAAATCAGAGATCGGAGTCACGTAGATCTCACCGAATCGAGCGACATCGACCATCTGCGAGTCGAAGGTCAGCGGAATGCGATGCCAGCGATCGAGATCAGCATCACTAAACCCGATGTAACCGACCATGCTGAGCGATTCTCGGTCCTCGATCAGCCACATGACCGTGGCGCGAGCGTCAAAGGAGCGGAAGATGCCGTCATTGAGCGCGGTGGTCAGATTTTGACCGTCGGGATGACCCGAGATCAGCCTCAGCATGGAGGGAAGCCCGAAGAGGGGATCAGTGCTCACTGGGCCTCCCGCACATCGCCTCCCGGTCGAGCTCTTTGCCGGGTACCTGACTGGTGTCGGAACGATAGCCGCGGGTGCACTCCTGCGCAGAGCACATGCCCAGAAGCGGTGAAGTGCGGACATATCCCGTTTTGTCCCCTGCGCGAGCCGATATGGGGTGGACCGTTCGATGCTTCCCGATAACTTCCAAGCAGCCGATTCGCATCGGCTCGGGACGGGAGACGTGGCTCCGGTGCTCATCTTGCGAGGTGGCGCCGGAGGGACGGGGGTGTGCGTCTCCCGATCAACCCGAGGCTGAGGATTCCTCAGACGACGAGGGCATCTCCGCCGCCTAGAATCACCCCATGGCCGGCCGGATTCGCGATGAGGACATCGCAGAAGTCCGCGAACGGGCCAAGATCGACGATGTCGTGCGCGAGTACGTCACGCTGAAGAGCGCGGGTGGCGGCTCGATGAAGGGCCTGTGTCCCTTCCATGACGAGCGCAGCCCCAGTTTCCACGTCACTCCCAGCAGGGGCATGTGGTACTGCTTTGGCTGCGGTGAGGGCGGAGATGTTCTCTCATTCCTCCAGAAGATCGATCACCTCAGCTTCGCCGAGTCAGTCGAGAAGCTAGCCGCAAAGACAAACGTCGAGCTTCGTTATGTCGATGGCGGTGCGGCGGTCAATCGCCAGGCGGGTCAGCGCACGCGTCTCGTCGAGGCGCACAAGGCGGCCGCGGAGTTCTACCGTGAGCAGCTGAAGTCGCCGGAAGCGCAGGTCGGCCGCGAGTTCTTGAAGCAGCGCGGCTTCGATGCCGAGGTCTGCGCTCACTTCGGAGTCGGCTACGCGCCGAAATCCTGGGACGCCCTGACCTCGCATCTGCGCAAGAAGGGCTTCACCGATGCCGAGCTGCAGGCCGGCGGTCTGGTCAGCCAGGGCGATCGTGGCATCTACGACCGCTTCCGCGGCCGAGTGGTCTGGCCGATCAAGGATCTCGCCGGTGACGTCGTGGGTTTCGGAGCTCGCAAGCTCTACGACGATGACCAGGGCCCCAAGTACCTGAACACTCCCGAGTCACCTCTCTATAAGAAGAGCCAGGTGCTCTACGGCATCGATCTTGCACGCAAGGAGATCTCGAAGGAGCAGCAAGCTGTCATCGTCGAGGGCTATACCGATGTCATGGCCTGTCACATCGCGGGAGTAACGAATGCGGTCGCTACTTGCGGCACGGCTTTCGGCGCCGAGCACATCAAGGTGCTGCGCCGCTTGCTCATGGACTCTGATCAGATGCGCGGCAGTGTCGTCTTCACCTTCGATGGCGACGCAGCTGGTCAGAAGGCAGCACTGCGCGCGTTCGAAGAGGATCAGAAGTTCGTCAGCCAGACTTTCGTCGCCGTCGAGCCCAGCGGTCTCGACCCGTGCGATCTGCGCTTGCAGCATGGCGATGCGGCCGTGAAGGCGCTGGTCGATCGCCGTGTGCCGCTTTTCGAGTTCGCCATTAAGTCGGCTCTAAAGCAGCATGATCTCGATCGCGTCGAAGGCCGTATCGCCGCCATGAATGATGCGGCACCCATCGTGGCGAAGATCCGCGATGCGGCGATTCGCCCCGAATACACCCGCGAGTTAGCCAAGTGGCTGGGCTTGGACGTCGAGACGGTGAGCAAGGCAGTGAGCAAAGGCGGAAAGGCCGCTGCTCCTACATCACGTGCGACAGAGTCTGCGCCGCAGGTACTTCCCAGCCGCCCGTCGCAGCCTGGCCGACGCGATCCCGCGCTCACCATCGAGCGCGAGGCCCTCAAGTGCGCACTTCAGCAGCCGGCCATCGTCACTCACTGGTACGAGAGTGTCGAGGAGACCGCGTATACGCACCCGAGCGCTGTCGCGGTGCATCAGGCGATCGCGGGTGCGGGCTATCCGTCCGAGGATGTTGATGGCCTCGCCTGGATCGACGCAGTACTCGAGCACTCCGCCGATGATCAGGTGCGCAATCTCGTGCGCGAACTCTCTGTCGAACCCCTGCCCGCTGACGCCGGTCAGGATGTTCGCTACGCAACGAGCGTCATCGCTCGACTTCTCGAGCTCGATGCCTCACGCCGCATCGAAGAACTCAAGGGGCGCCTGCAGCGCACCGACGATGATCCCGAGGCGGCAACCGAGGTGATGCGCGATCTCATGGCACTCGAGGATTACCGCAGGTCTCTTCGTGCCAACGCCACCGGGCAGACAAGCTGATGTTCGGTCTGCGGCGCACGCGCCGTCTTCCGTCAGGCATTCGCGAACGTCTCGAGATTCCTAAGAGCGAGCGCATCATCGCGTGGGGAGTAGACCCCGTCAACGACCTCTACACGCTCGCGACCGACAAGGCTTTGTATCCCGAGCAGATACATGAGCGGCTGCGCTGGGATTCCATCAGTAAGGCCACCTGGGATGAACCGATCCTCAACGTGACCGTGCATGACTCCACTGGCGCAACTAAGGGCACACTCAAGCTTCGCGTCGAGGAATCCGGCGATCTGCCGGCCGCTGTCTTCGCTCTGGTGACCGAGAGCGTGGTGATCTCCGAGCACGTCGATCTAGGTTACGGGGCAGGTGCCCGCATGGTGGCTCGCCGCGATGGTGATGAGGGCACGATCTGGTGGTCGGTCGTCTTCGATACCGGCCTCAATGCCGCGGATCCTGCGCTTCGTGCTCGTGCCGATGAGGAACTCGCCTCGCTGCGCGATGCCCTGGGTATCTAGTAATGAGAAGTGCGGGCTTACTGAGCGCTCGGCGTTGGATTCTCTGACTTAGTCGGGATTTCCTTGAAGTTCGTGAAGACGTCATCGGTCTCTAGGTAGTCGGCGAGTTCGTCGGCTTGCTGCTCAGTGAGAGTTGAGCCGTCCGCGAAATGCCAGGTATTGCCCATCTTGCGCACCTCACACCTCCTTTGCCAGCAAGTCGCGCCACTTTTGCCGCGCAACCATCGCGTGAATGATCACTACGTCTTCATTCTCCTTCAGGATCACCCCGATCTCAAGCAGCCGACCGCTGTCATCAAGGCCGATGGCCATCAGGAAGTTGCCGTCTGCCCTGGAGGAGGTATCTAGAAACAAGCGAGGTGAGTTGATTAGGCACGCCAGCATTCGCGATCGCCCGATCCTGTGACGCCTGCTGGAATTCGTGAAGCCAAGTGAGGAGTCCAGCGCAGATTTCCTCAGGATCGAGGCCAGATAGGGGCCGGCATCGATGAATTCGGGCATGAAGGAAGCAGACCTGATCCCGCGAAACATCCGGGTGCCCAGCTACTACCTGGGGATGAATGGACGGTGAGGCGGGGCTTGTGGATGCCTCGGCTCGGGCCAGTCACGAGCAAGGTCTGGGACTTGATATCCTTCTCAGGCCTTGATCCCCCATAGCTCAATTGGCAGAGCATTCGACTGTTAATCGAAGGGTTTCTGGTTCGAGTCCAGATGGGGGAGCGCTATCAGACCCGGGACGTCCGCTCAGGACCTCCCGGGTCTTTTTGTGACTCAGAACCGCAATAGCAGTCAAGATGTGGGTATGGCTTATCCAATTGCTGAGGTGGTCCTCGACTGTTCAGATCCGCAAGCGCTGGCCGAGTTCTATGGGGAACTGCTGGGCGCGCGCCCCCGTCAGTCGCGTCCTGAATGGGCCTCTATCTGGGCGGACCCCATCATCATCGGGTTCCAGCGCGTTCCTGAGTCAAAGGTAGTGAAGAATCGGGTCCATCTGGACTTCACCGCCGTTGATCTGCTTGCCGCTACAGCGCATGCGGAATCCCTGGGCGCTATTCGGCAAGGAGACGTGATCGCCGAACCACCCGGTGAATTCATCGTTCTTCAGGATCCTGAGGGCAACGAGTTCTGCTTCGTGAGTGGGTATCCAGAAGACCCGAATCAGGCCATTGACTGACCAAGGTGTAGCTCGACTCGCGGGAAAGTTCTCTACGCCACGCAGTTGAGATTCCCCGCGCAGGCGAGCTGGATTCCTGCGATGCCTATGCCCGCCGTGGCAATGCCGAGCAGGGGTACGAGGTAGATCACGCCTCGCAGGATGCGGCTAGCTCCGCCCCGTCGTTGACGGGTGACTCCCCAGGCGATCCATCCGCAGATCACTGAGAGACCGCAGAGGAACAGGCTCGAGAGCAGGCCGAAAACGATGAGGAGAGTCCAGAAGGATCCGCCGGAGTCAAAGAGCATCGGACTGAACATGGTCGGGATCAGGAGAAGCAATGCGACGAGGATCCAGCCGATCGTGGCCAGGATAGGCAGGAGTGGGCTGACGGAGGCTCGATCTGACGACTCAGTGCTCATGGCACCTCTCTTTGATGAAGACTCCGGATGGTCGGTCAGCAGCCTAGGGCGCTCGAGGACTCGTGACCTCAGTTCGTGATTCTCATCGGTGCATGTTTCACCTAAGAGTTCAGTCTCAATGTCGTGGCAGCCTCCGCGGGCGGAGCGTTCCTAGGATGAAGAGGCACATGTCCCGCGTCACCGGAGGTCGTCACCATGTCCCATGAGCCTCGGCTCAAGGCCCTTTTCGTCTCGGGGAGCGCGCATGCCACGGAGGACCACGGGCACGGATTGGTCCAGGCGTGTCGTGAGCACGGCTTTGAGGTGGTCGAAGCCGATGAGCACGAGCTCGGAGGAGTTGCCGCGCACGGTGTCGCGGATCTTCACTTGATTGTCGTCGATGCGAACCTACCCGGTGGCGCAGGCGCGGTGGTCGCTGAGATCAGGAAGCTCAGTGATGATGTGCCGGTCTTCCTATCCAGTGAGAAGGAGTCGATTGCCGATCTCGACACGCTGCTGATTTCGCGAGTCGACGGATTCATTGATCCGCACTCGGGAACGGTGGAGTGGCAGGCCGGTCGCATGCATGAGGCTGCCGAGAAGTACTACACGTCCCTCATGCCGCCGATGTTCGGCGCACTCGTCGACTTCACCGAGACACATGAGCACTCGTGGCACACACCCGGTCACGCGGGCGGCGAGGCTTACCTGAAGTCGCCGACTGGTCGGCTCTTCTGGGAGCACTTTGGCGAATCATTGCTGCGCAGCGATCTGTCGGTCTCAGTTGCCGAACTCGGGTCACTGCAGAGCCATGACGGACCGATGGGTGAAGCCGAGCGCGCTGCTGCCCGAATCTTCGGTTCCGACATCACCTTCTTCGGCACAAATGGCGGGTCGACGTCCAACCGCGTGGTCTATGCCTCCTCGGTCGTAGCCGACGACATAGTGCTGTGCGGACGAAATGCTCATAAGTCGATTGAGCAAGCGGTCACCTTGACGCATTCGATTCCGGTGTACCTGCTCCCCACCCGAAATCAGCTGGGAATCATCGGCCCAATTCTTCCGAGTGAGTTGGAAGCAGACGCCGTACGCACCAAGATTCATGAGCACCCGCTGATCGACGCGGCCAAAGCACCGGTTCTCGCGACGATCACGAATTCGACCTACGACGGGTTGCTGTATCACGTGCCGACCGTCGAGCGCCTGCTCGGTGAATCAGTCGATCGACTTCACTTCGACGAGGCCTGGCTCGGTTACGCGAGCTTCAATCCGATGTACGAGGGGCGTCACGCGCTTCATAAGTCCGACCGAATCGACGATGGGCCCACGATCTTCGCGACGCAGTCTGCGCACAAGATGCTCGCTGCGCTGTCACAGGCGGCCTTCCTTCACGTTCGACAGGGGCGTTCGCCGGTCGACTTCTCGGTGCTCACTGAGGCCAACATGATGCACGGCACCACGTCACCTTTGTATCCGCTCATCGCATCAAGTGACGTGTCCGCACGAATGATGGCGGGTTCGGCTGGCCGTCGGCTTACGCAGGAAACCATTGACGAGGCCATTGCCTTCCGGCAGAAGATGGCACAGATCAAGCGTGATCTCGGTGATAACTGGTTCTTCAGTGTGTGGCAGCCGGAGTCCATCGTCGATACGACTCGGCAGACCGTGCCATTCGCGGATGCCGACGCCTCAGCATTGGCGACAGATCCGAGCCTGTGGCTGCTCGATCCCGAGGCGACCTGGCACGGATTCACTGGCTTGCCTGAGGGTTACACGATGCTCGACCCGGTGAAGGTCACGATCGTGACTCCGGGAATTTCCGCCGACGGAGGCTTTGACTCCTGGGGTATCCCGGCGCAGTTACTCACCGCGTACCTCGCCGAGCATTCCTCTGTCCAGGTCGAGAAGACTCAGGACTACTCCGTGCTCCTCCTCTTCTCGCTCGGTGTTTCCCCGGGTAAGTGGGGTTCCCTCATCACCTCGCTTTTTGAGTTCAAGCGCGATTTCGACAGCAACCGTCCGATTCGCGAAGTGCTTCCGGTTCTGTTCTCTCAGCTGCCGGAATCTGTGCGCGATGGCGGACTTCGCGATCTCGCTGACGCCATGCATCAGCACATCCGTGCTCATGACCGCATGAATGCCCTGCGCGAAGCCTTCTCCGGGCAGCCTGAGATCGTCATGCGGAGTGCGGATGCGTACGCAGCTCTCGTGCGCGGGCAGGTCGACAGGGTTCCGCTGTCGGAGTTGTCCGGACGAACCCTGGCGATCGCCGTCGTGCCCCATCCGCCGGGCATCCCTCTCTACATGCCTGGCGAGTCCGCGGGAACTGAGGACAGCCCTGCCCTGGCCTATCTGCGCGCCCTCGAGTCATTCGACCGGGAGTTCCCCGTGTTTGTCCACGACATTCACGGTGTTGAGTTTGTGGACGGTCAGTACTTCGTCACCTGCATCAAGGACTGAGGCACTACCTCCACGCTCAGTCGTTCCTCAGGCGCAATCACGGTGCTCTCGGGGCCGTTGCCTAGACTGTCAGCAGACCCCGATAGGAGCCCCATGTCAAGCGTTCGTGCACTGCCTGCCGCCCTCGTCGTTCTCGGCCTGACCGGTGCTCTCGCCCTTGCGGGCTGCTCCAACTCTTCGTCATCGGCCTCATCGGCGTCGGCAAGCCCCGCAGCCTCAGCCGGTGCCTCCGCGGCTGCGTCGCCTGCTGCAGCAGTTGATGCGGGTGCCGCATCGGCAGCAGCGTCAGCCTTGCCGGCTGATCCGTCGCCCATACCTTCAGATCTCACGAAGCCTGCGTTCTGCCTGCTGACCGCGCCGCTGTATGACAAGGCGGCACTGCCGAGCACCTCTACGAATTCCGAGGCCGGAGTTCTGCTTGCAGCCAAGCGACTCATTAAGGGCACGCAGGCATTAAGCCAAGCGGAGCGACTCAAGGCGCTCACCGGCAAGCAGGTCGCTGAGATCCAGGTGACCATGGCAATTCTGCTGACCCTGCTGCAGGATCCAACTCTCGAGAAGGGCACGGTTGAGGAAATGTCCAAGGCCAGCGGCGTTGACACGAAGACTCTGGAAATTGCTCAGACCCAGGGCTTCAAGGACGAATCTGCCGTTGCCTTCTCGGATCTTGCCAAGTTCTGCGCGTAAGGACTCACCGTGCCGAGCTCAGAGGTGATCATGTTCATTCGTCATGGCGAGAAGCCTGGCGATGACGGCCCGCCCCACGGAATCAACAACAAAGGTGAGAACGATCCGCACTCACTCTCGGTGCGGGGCTGGACTAGAGCGGGAGCCCTCGCGGCTCTGTTCGCCCATGCCCCTTACGAGACTCATCCGAACATCGTCATACCTGCACGCATCGTGGCGACGAAGTCGACTGATAGTTACAAGAGCAAGCGCGAAGTCGACACCGCGACTCCCTTGGCGCACCGACTCACGCTGCCGGTCGATGAGCAATTCGATCACCAGCACGCACCTGAGCTGTGCGCATCGCTGCTCAGTGACCCGCGCCCCACGCTCGTGGTCTGGCACCACGGGTCGATGACCGACGTTATTGCCGGCCTCCCCGTGAGCAACAGAGCCGATGTTCCTCATCACTGGCCTGAGGACCGTTTCGATCTCATCTGGACGTTGACCAAGCAGCCAGGGGAGTCCGACTACCGATTCGATGTTGTGGCTCAGCAACTGCTCGACGGAGATTTGCCGACGGTCTAGGCGGCCGAGCAATGCCTCGAAAAGCGTGGAATGCGGGTCGATAGGATTCAGCATCCCCACGGGGGCGGTAGCTCAGCTGGTTAGAGCCCCGGACTCATAATCTGGTCGTCGTCGGTTCGAGCCCGACCCGCCCCACCACCGAATGCCCGCACTCATCGCGCGGGGATAGCCCCACTCGCATCTCTGTCGAGAACTGTCGAGCGTCATGACAGGATGTACTGCTCCTGAGGGAGTACGGGTTCTCGGGAGAGGCAACACCATGGATCATTCAGCCGGCACAGGTCTCATTGGCGCAGCGTTCGCCGTTGCCCGCTCCTACCAGCCGAACTTGCTGACTCGAGCTTCTCGCGACCAAGCAATCATCACCGGCGTCACGTCCGCAGGCGCCTACGGAGTGTTCTCGGCCGGTGACTCGATTCTCGGAGCAATCGCCTCGCGGGTGAGCCGCACCGAAGAGGCCAGCCCCGGTGCGCGACTAGTTGTCGCGGGAGTCACGGGCGCTGCGAGTGCTGGCGTCGCATTGGCCCTGCCGTGGCAGGAGCACGAAGGCTCTAAGCGAGCAGTCGGGCGCCTCATTGGTCAGACCACCGCAGCGATCGCGGCGGCCAGTGTTGTCACCACCGTCGCCAACGGCCGTACTCCCGGGCTCAGCCGCAAGGCAGCGCTCGCCGCAGCTGTTGCTGTCGGTGTGGGGTCGTACCTCAGCCTGAAGCCGTGGCAGCAGCGTTACGGCTCGGTGGTCAACGCACCGACGCCGGGTTCAACTGAATCACACGGCACGTACTTCCAGGAGGACACCGCGCGCGAGGTATCTCCTGCGCAATCGGCAGCGATCGGGCTCGGCGTTGCAGCGGTGACGTACGGGCTTGCCCACGGCGAGTCGGCGCTGACACATGTGGTGTCGAGGGCGGCAACGATCGTCATCGGCGGTGAGCCGCAGGATCACCGCATGCTCGGCCGCGTTGCCTCAGCTGCACTGACCGTCGGCACCGTCTGGTTCGGAGTCGCTCAGGTATCAGCGCTGCTCAGCAAGGGTGGCGGAGCCGTGGAACCCGGCATGAGCACCCCGCCGCAGGCCGCAGAGATCACCGGTAGTCCGGCTTCGGGGATCGACTGGTCGAAGGTCACGCGCGAAGGTGCCCGCTGGCTCGGCATGACTTTGCAGCCGGCGAACATCGCCTCCGTCATGGGCGTCGACAAGGCGATGCAGCCGATCCGTGTTTATGCCTCTCTCGACATGACTCATGACGATGAGGAGCGCGCGCGCATCCTGCTCGCGGAGATTGACCGCACCAAGGCCCTTCACCGCAAGGCATTCGCTCTCTTCAGCCCGACCGGCTCGGGTTACGTCAATTACGTGGCGTGCGAGACCTTCGAATACTTGATGCTTGGCGATTGCGCCTCGGCTGCAATTCAGTACTCAGTGCTGCCGTCCGCACTTTCCCTGACTCGCGTCCCCACCGGCACGTCCCAGACCGAAATGGTGATGCGCGGCATTACCGAGCGGCTCATGGCTATGCCTGCTAGCAAGCGACCGAAGGTGTTCTTGTTCGGAGAGAGCCTCGGCTCGCAGGTCAGCCAGGAGATGTTCCGCGGTACCGGAATGTTCGGGCTGGATGGCACAGGCGTTGATGCAGCGCTGTGGATCGGCACGCCGGCGGCAACTGAGTGGCGTCGTCAGATCTGGGGAACCCGCACCATCGCGGAGGCACCTGAGGTCGGGCCAGGCGCGGCGTACCTTCCGCGCAGCCTGGACGACTGGCGAGCATTGCCCGTTGATCAGAGGAAGCAGGCCAAGTTCGTCCTACTTATGAACGGCGATGACCCGATCCCGAAGTTCGGCGCCCAGGTCGCGTGGCGCAAGCCCGACTGGCTGGGTCCTGATCACACGCGCCCGCTCGGATCTCCGCAGGGCACCCGCTGGCTGCCGGGCATGACCTGCCTGACCACCT
>CALFIA010000078.1 GCA_937876275.1 uncultured Actinomycetes bacterium
GGCCAGCGTGGCAAAGTCTTCCGGGCTGGTTGACCAGACGAGTTCGGGCAGGCGCGACCGATACTTGTCTTCGAGGCGCACCTGACGTGCGTGGCGCGTGGACTCAATCTCAAAGTGGTCGCCAAACCAGATGGCCACTTCCTTGAACGCGCGGTACTGGAGAAGACGGGCAAACAACAGGTCACGGGCCTCGAACAGAGCAACGTCTTCGGCGTCGACAAGTTCACCCTGGGGAAGGAGTCCGGCAACCTTGAGGTCGAGCAGTGTTGCCGCAACCACGAGGAACTCGGTGGCCTCCTCGAGTTCCTGTTCTTTGTTCAGACCTTTCAGGTATTTGATGAACTCATCGGTAACCACCGAGAGCGCGATTTCAGTGATGTCGAGCTCGTGCTTGGCGATGAGCGACAGCAGCAGGTCGAACGGGCCATCGAACTCGCCCACGGCAAGACGGAATCCCGACTCGTCCGCCGGTTGCGTAGTGGTGTCCAGGTCGACCGCGGTCACGACAACCCGCTAGGCAATAGCGCCGCGGGCAACGAGCTCGCGGGCAACGGCACGGTACTGCTCGGCACTCTGATGATCGGGGGCAAACTCCGTCACGGGCTGACCCGCCACCGAGGCATCCGGAAATTTGACCGTTCGAGTAATCGCGGTGTCGAGCACCTTTTCACCGAACGTTTCCACAACGCGCTCCATAACCTCGCGGGCGTGGAGAGTACGTGCGTCGTACATGGTGGCCAGGATGCCATCGAGAACGATGGCGGGGTTGAGTCGCTCACGTACCTTCTCAATGGTGTCGATAAGCAGGGCGACACCACGCAGCGCGAAGAACTCGCACTCGAGGGGAATCAGCACGCCGTGACTGGCCGTGAGTGCGTTCACCGTGAGTAGACCGAGCGAGGGCTGGCAGTCGATCAGCACCACGTCGTACTCGTCCAGGACAGGTGCCAGTGCGCGACCGAGGGCGTACTCCCTACCTACCTCGCTCACCAATTGCAGTTCGGCTGCCGAGAGGTCGATGTTGCTGGGCAGGAGATCGAGGTTCTCGACATCAGTGGACACGATGACGTCCCCCACGTGGCAGTCAGCCTGCGTGAGGAGGTTGTAGATCGAGAGTTCCATCTCGTTGGGATTGAGGCCAAATGAGATAGACAGTGCTCCCTGGGGGTCAAAATCGACGAGTAGGACCCTTCGGCCGTAACCGGCCAGAGCTGCTCCCAGGCTCACGGTCGAGGTGGTCTTCCCGACGCCGCCTTTCTGATTGACCATAGCCAGGACCCGAGCGGGGCCATGCGAGGTCAAGGGGGCGGGTTCAGGGATCTCGCGACTCACGGGACGACTCTACTGTGCGAGGAGTCGAATTCCAGTGGTCCACCCCGAGGAGACCTAGAGGGCCCGAGGGTGACTGGTCGCGTACACCTGACGGAGCGTGTCAGCCGTGACGTGGGTGTAGATCTGGGTGGTCGTCACTGACGAATGTCCGAGGAGCTCCTGGACTACTCGAACGTCAGCACCACCCTCAAGTAGGTGAGTAGCGAAGGAATGACGCATCGTGTGCGGGCTCACCGGGGCAGAGATACCCGCCTTCTGGGCCGCGGTCGACAAGATTTGCCAGGCACTTTGGCGCGAGAGTGGCCCTCCTCGAGTGTTCAGAAACACTCGCGGTGTCCCCTTTCCCTTGGCAGCAAAGTCCGGTCGTCCCCGCACGAGATAGTCCGACAGAGCCGACGCCGCATACTCACCCAGTGGCAGACGGCGCTGTTTGTCACCCTTGCCGGTGACCACGATCGTGCGCTGCTCCAAGTCAAGGTCATCAATATCCAGGCCGACTGCCTCCGAGATTCTCACTCCCGTGCCATACAGCAACTCCAGAAGTCCACGGTTTCGAAGCCCCGAACCGGTCTCGAGATCGCCTGCCGAATCAAGGATGAGGGAGATCTCGGGGTATGTAAGCGCCTTGGGCAGACGTTTCGGTATGGCGGTCGGCTGAATCTCAAGGCATGGATCACTCGGGGTCCAGCCTTCGCGAACGGCAAATTTATGGAGTCCACGCACGGCGATGACTCCTCGGGCGGCACTCGAAGCCGACAATGCCGGTCCATGCTCATCAGCGTGCCTAAGAGACGCCGCGAAATCGGCGACATCATTCGCTTTGATCGCTTCGACTCGATCCAAGCCACGCACGGCGCACCATGATTCGTAGCGCCGCAGATCACGTGAGTAGGCCTCGACCGTGTGGGTGCTCAGACCGCGTTCGACAGCAATGTGATCGAGATACCCCGTCACCGCGTCAATGAGTCGAGTGCTGATCAGGCGAGCACCTCAGCCAATGACAGTGCTTGCATGCCGAATGCATCGGCGACAGCCCCATAGGTGATCTGCCCATCGTGAACATTTAGGCCAAGCGCAAGTGAATGGTCGTCGCGGGCGGCCTGCTTCCATCCCTTGTCGGCAATGGCCACCGCATAAGGCAACGTCACGTTCGTCAGTGCGTACGTTGACGTATGCGGAACGGCGCCTGGCATATTGGCGACGCAGTAGAACAGGGAGTTGTGTACGGGATACGTCGGCTCGGCATGCGTAGTCGGTCGAGAGTCCTCAAAGCATCCACCCTGATCGATGGCGATATCGACAAGAACCGAACCCGGCTTCATGAGGGAAACCATCTCATTTGTCACGAGCTTGGGCGCCTTGGCACCGGGAACGAGAACCGCACCGATGACCATGTCAGCATCCTTGATGGCGTTGCGTACCTCGTAAGCGTTCGAAGCAATGGTCTGCATATGGCCTTGATAGATGGCATCGACGTGACGAAGCCTGACAATGTTCGTATCGAGAAGCAACACCTCGGCTTGCATACCCAACGCGATTGCTGCTGCATTCATGCCGGCTACGCCTGCGCCGAGGACAACAACCTTTGCTGCGTACACACCCGAAACGCCACCCATCAGCACTCCGCGCCCCCCGTAGGGGCGCATCAGAGCCTGCGAACCCACCTGCGGTGCCAGCCGGCCCGCAACCTCGGACATTGGAGCCAGGAGAGGAAGGCTTCGATCCGGCATCTCGACGGTTTCATAGGCAATGGCAGTCGCGCCGGAAGCGAGGAGAGCGTCAGTGCATTCGCGCGAGGCAGCCAGATGAAGATAGGTGAAGAGAATCTGGCCCTTGCGAATCTTCGCGTACTCGGAGGCGATGGGCTCCTTAACCTTCAAGATCATGTCAGCGGTTGACCACACATCATCGGCGGTAGGAAGGATGGAGGCTCCGGCCTGGATGTAGTCGTCATTCGTGATGGACGAGCCTGTGCCGGCCTCAGTCTCGATGAACACTTCGTGGCCATGTCGAACCAGTTCATTCACGCCCGCAGGGGTTATCGCCACCCGGAATTCGTTGTTCTTGATTTCCTTGGGAATTCCGACCTTCACGACTTCCTCCTAGCGCCCTGCACGCGCATGGCTGCCTCTTGATAGTAGGCCTGGAAATACGAAAAGGTCGACGGATGAAACGCCCGATCGGTGTGAAAATTCGGCCTCATACGCCGAAATGGACACGTCCCTCGTTGACTAGATGATCACGGACCAGCCAGGGCGCCTCGGACTCTCGCAAGGAGTCCCAGCCCCGTTCTCTGGCCGCCTTGGCAGCCAGGACACCGACAACCGCGCTCGGGCTTCCTAGGGCTCCGCTGAGAACCAGGTCGACAGCCTCATCTAGGTCAATCCAGGCTCGAGGAAGATATGCCTCCTCGGCCTCTCCGGTCAGGACTCGACCGCCGGGGAGTTCCGAGAGGTTTCTGGCCAGATATACCCGAATGGCCTCACTGGAGCCTCCCGGGCTGTTGAAGAAGTCCACGAGGACACTCCAGGATTCGGCGCAATACCCGGCCTCTTCGGCCAGTTCGCGTGCCGCAGTCATGTGGGCCGGTTCCCCGTGAACATCGAGCAATCCCGCGGGCGGCTCGAACACCATCATGGCAATCGGGTGACGGTATTGCCTGATCAGAAGCACCCGATCCCGATCATCGACAGCGATAACCACGACGGCGCCAGGATGGATCAGTACGTCGCGCTCAACGGTGCTGTCGTGGATTTCGACGATATCGGAGCGGACCGACCAGACATGGCCGTCAAAATGATGATGCGAACTGAGAATCGTGGCGGGTGCCGTTGCATCGGCTACGGCATCTGCCCAGACTTCATCACGCACATCAGGCCTGGGCAGACGTGGATGTCAGACCGGCACGCTGCAGGGCCGCTGAAACAAGACCGATGAACAATGGGTGCGCGCGAGTTGGTCTCGAGCGCAACTCAGGATGGGCCTGAGTTCCCACGTAGTAGGGATGTACATCCGCCGGTAGCTCGACGAATTCCACGAGGCGTCCATCAGGTGAGGTACCAGAGAACACGAATCCTTTCTCCTCCAGAGGAGCCCGGTATGCGTTATTCACTTCGAAGCGGTGACGATGGCGCTCATCGATGTACGGAAGTCCATAAGTCTTGGCGACCTGAGACCCGTCGGCGAGTTTTGCCGGATAAAGGCCTAGGCGCATGGTGCCACCTAAATCGGATTGGGCATTACGCGTTTGGATAGTCCCGTCTTCATCCTTCCATTCATCGATCAAGGCGATGACAGGGTTAGGCGTGTCGG
>CALFIA010000079.1 GCA_937876275.1 uncultured Actinomycetes bacterium
AGTTCAGACGTGTGCTCTTCCGATCTGCTCGAGACCGAATTCCGCGAAGCATGAACCGCATTATTCGCCTAAGCGGTACCCGACACCGCGCACGGTGTTGATAAGTGAATTACCGAGTTTCTTGCGGACCTGAAGAATGCACACCTCGACCACGTTGGGATCCAGCTCGGGTTCATCCCAGACCTGGTCGAGAAGCTCGCGCTTGCTCACGACAGAACCGGCGCGCTGGGCGAGGTACAAGGTCACGTCGAATTCGCGAGGCGTCAACGTGACGCTCGAGTCGCCAATGGTGCAGCGATGCTTGCGTGCATCAAGGCGAAGTTCACCGACTATCACCTCGGATACTGCGGCATCGGGGCTTCGGCGCAGAAGTGAGCGCATCCGGGCGAGAAGTACGACAGTGCTGAAGGGCTTGGTGAGGTAGTCGTCGACTCCGAGATCGAAGGCGTCAGCCTCGTCGTACTCGCCATCCTTGGCCGTGAGCATCATGATCGGTGTCTGGTTGCCCGCTGCGCGAAGTCGTTCAACGACTCGGTAGCCCGACAGACCGGGCAGCATGAGATCGAGCAGGATGAGATCAAAGCCGCCGCCGAGAGCCTTGGCTAGTGCTGATTCGCCATCGTTCACGACTGTCACATCGAAGTCGGTGCGGCTGAGACCCTGTCGAAGCGCCTCGGCGAATCTGACCTCATCATCAGCAACGAGGACCCGTGGGCGATTGCTCATAGTCACATCGTCACACGCTGGAGGAGAGTCACCTCACGCGACTCAGCGACTGCTCAGTCAGTGTTGCCTGATTAAGAGTTCGTTACGCGCCCATCTGGGTGAGCAATGACGAAAGTGCAGCCTTCTCGGAAACCGCGTTCGGGCTTGTCGAACGAAGTTCGCGCAGCACGATGTCGATCTTGTCGTCGACGGCGTGCCAGGCATCGGGGTTACGTCGCGTCAGAGTCGCCGCGGCGTTATCCCAGGCCGACTCGAGGTCGGTGATTCGTGTCGTCGCGTCTGACTGCTTGCCCGCGTCGAGGAGGGAAAGAGTGTCCTGGGTGATCGTGATGAAGGCACTCATGTCACCTAAGGGTGATGCCGGGGTGCTCGGGGCGGCAGATGAGGAAGAGGCTGAGTTACTCGCGACGACTGCGGGCACGGCTGCCGCTTCCGCATTCAGTGCGTTAGTGCGCCATGCGTAGAAAGCGCCTCCGAGGACCACCACCAGCACCAGGACGACACCTGTCTGGATCAGTGCGGTGCGCGGGGATTCCGGTCGGTGATGGGGAGCCGTCTCCGGAGCATCAAGGGCGGCCAGCGCGGCAGGGTCCGTCGGAACGGCAATCACGTCGGGCTTACGCACGGAAAGGTAGATGACGATGCCGACGATCAGAGCAAGCAGAATCAGGCTTGTCGTGGTGACGCCCAGGTTCAGCCCACCATTCGCTGAAGGCTGCGCCATGAGGTCGCCGATGGATGCGCCGAGTGGACGAGTGAGGATGTACGCGAGCCAGAAGGCGAGCACCGCATCGAGCCCGAGACGCCACGCGATCGTGATCACGGCAATCAACCCTGCGCACAGCAAGCCAGTCTTGAAGTAGCCGACGCCCAGACCCTCGGAGACGAGGTCACCTGTTGCGGTTCCGAGTGCGAATGTCACGAGGATCGCCAGCCAGTAAAAAGCCTCGCGGCGTCGCGTGTAGATGGAGTGAATGGAGAGAGTGCGTTCGCTGGCGTACCAGGCGAGGAATACGAGCCCGAGCGCGACCGAGAACACGATCGTGCTGACCTCGAGCGGAACTCCGAGGTTGTCGGTGAGGTTGTCAGTGATCAAGGTGCCGAAGACACTCACGAGCGCCACCGTCAGCCAGTACACGCCCGCGACGTATCGCCGCAGACTCATCTGAATCGTGAGCACGATGGCAAGAAGTACGCCGGTCGCCACTGAGGTGAGGGTCAGACCCCAGTTGAGGTTGTAGTTGAGGAAGTCGGCAGCCGACTCACCAACTGTCGTACACAGGATCTTGATGATCCAGAAGAAGATCGTGACCTCGGGCACCTTGTTCAACAAGCGCTTGTTCAGGACGCTGGGCTCGCTGAACGTGCTGGTCGCTTGAGGCATGCAACGAGGATAGGTGGGTGCGCCTGAGACCCGACTGAGGTGCGACTTGGATTCAAGTGAAATGGAGCCCCCGGTCAGGATTGAACTGACGACCTACCGCTTACAAGGCGGTTGCTCTACCACTGAGCTACAGGGGCGTTGGTGCGCCACCACTTTATCGGGCTGGCCGTGAGCGCCTGATGGGCTGCCGCTGGGTTAGAGCTGGGCTGACTGAACCGCAGTGAGGTACGCGCGAATTCTGCTTTCCAGCGCGGATTGGCCGAGGTCATCAACGGTGCCGAGCAGGCTGCCTGCTGGGCCAACCGCAGTAGCCCCGGCCGTCAGCCAGGCAATGGCGTCGGCGGGATCGTCGGTGATGCCTCCCGTGACTGTGGTGCGAATTCCGGGATACACCGTGAGCAATGCCTCGAGGTAAGGGATGCCGAGTGTTGCGGCAGGGAACACCTTGATCAGCGGGGCTGCGAGTGAGGCATAGACCTCAGTGGGAGTCGCGGTACCCGGAATGGGCGTGATGCCCCGAGCAGCAGCTTCTTCGATAAGTGCGGGGAAGGTCGCGAAGGAGAGGACGAACGAGGCACCGGCGTCAGCAGCCATGGCGACATGCTCGCGATTGCGCATGGTGCCAATGCCGACGGTGATGCCCTCCTTGACGAGAGTGCGGGCGGCGCTGAAGACATCAGGCGTGGAGGTCGTGAGTTCGATGACGGTGCAGCCCGCAGTGATCCAGGCGTGCGCGGTGCGCAGCGCGGAGTCTGCGGTTGCATCGCGAAGCACGGGCACCACGCGTTGCGCCGCGAATGCATCAGCGATGGCATTGGGAGCCGTGTTGGGCAGTCCGTCGGTGACCGCGGTGGCACTCGTCGCCGCGGAAGTGGCGGCCACCGAAGTAGAGGCGCATCCTGCCAATGCGACAGCGCCCAGGGCACCCGCAGAGAACAGAGTGCGGCGACCAATGGGGGATGCCATGCGAAAGCCTTTCTCAGGAACTTCTTTCGTATGGAGCGACCTTACAGAGTGTCGGACAACTTCCCTGCGCCATTGATCATGGCCTTCGGTAGCCCGAAGTCCTGGAGGTTGTACTTCTTCAACAAGGTCATGTACGTGCCGTCGTCCATGAGCTCCTGAACGCCCGCTTGCAGCGCCTTCACGAGACCATCGTTGCCCTTGAGCACCCCAATGCCGGTCAGGATCGTGACGTCCTTGTCGGGATTTGCGCCGTTGGGGACGGTGTCGAAGTACTTGCCATCCCCGGCCGTCATCGCGGTGAATGAACTGATCGACGCGTCTTGGATGTCGGCGGAGACCTTGCCTGCGCGCACTGCCTCCTGGGCGTCGCCATCAACGGGAAGGTAGGTGATGTTGATGGACGTACCCGCGGGGCACTTCAAGGACGCGGCTTCGACGACCTTGCCCTGGGCTGTGGCCTCGGGGATCGCCACGGTCTTGCCGCACAGGTCGGCGAGACCGGTGATGCCCTCGGGATTTCCCTTGGGCACGAGAATGGAGAAGCCACCGCCGAAGTAGTCGATGTAGTCGAGTGTCTTCTCGCGCTCAACCGTGTCGTTCATGCTCGAGATGATGATGTCGTGCTTATCGGCCTGAAGTGACGGAATGATCGACGGCCACTCCTGATACATCACCTCGAACTCGACACCCAGCTTCTCGCCGAGGGCCTGCCCGAGGTCGTAGTCGAAGCCGGTCAGGTTTCCGTCTGCGTCGAGGAATGTCATCGGAGGGTACGGGTAAAGCGCAGCAACACGAATCTTCCCGGCGTCGACGTAGCGCTGCGGCACGAGCGCAGCCGATGCACCCTTCTTCGATGCATCGGGGGTCGCACTCATCATGCTGCATGCGGAAATCGCAGCCACGGCTGTGAGAGTGATGGCAATGAGACCGGCTCGGCGAAACATGAGACCCTCCTGGGTATGTGCGAGACATCCCATTCTGACGCAGTCATCCGAGATCCGCGTCAGCCCTCGGCTACCTGAACGATGTTGGGAAACCTTCACTTGATGAC
>CALFIA010000080.1 GCA_937876275.1 uncultured Actinomycetes bacterium
CGAGTCGGAAGATCGGCAATGGCATTGAAGCCGCCGGGCATGGCCGCATTCAGGGCATCCAGCGGGATTCGGGATTCCGGATCAACGCGATCGATCATCGACATCTGCACTCCTTGGGCGTCTGTACTGAGGTTGCGCGAATCGTCACACACTCTCCCCCGTACCGCAGCCGAAAACGTCGAAGAATTCGAGGGCCATTGGGGGTGGACGCTCGCTCAGGGGAGCCTCGCTGGGGAGAATGAGACTGTGAGCCCCCAGCAGAGCGCGTCCTTTCTCAGCCGTCTCGACCTCACCCAAGTCGATCGCGACATCTTCACCGGGCTGTGCCACGCGGGATCACCGTTGCGGGCCTATGGCGGTCAGATCGCGGCGCAGTCGCTGATGGCGGCCGGCGCCACTGTCGAGGGCGATGAGCGCCAGGTGCACTCACTCCACGGGTACTTCCTGCGACCGGGTCGATCCTCAGACCAGATCACCTACTTAGTGGAACGCCCTCGCGATGGTCGATCGTTCTCCACCCGGATCGTGCGTGCCGTTCAGCATGGCGAGACCATCTTCATGATGACCGCGTCATTCGCACTCGTCGAGCAAGGCCCGATGCATCAGTTCGCCGAGCCCGCCGCTCCGCTGCCCGATGACGTCGCCGCCATCTTGCTCCCCCGACATGTTGACCTAAACGAGGAGGAGACCGGCTGGCATAGCGCCGAGAGCCAGGGCTTCGAACTTCGCATCATCAATCCCGATACGACGATGCCCCTGCGCGATGGGCGCTACGAAGGAATGTCCTGGGTGCGCATTCCCAGTGAGCTGCCGCACGAGCCACTGATCCAGGCATCTGCATTGACGTACCTATCCGACCTCACGATGGTGAGCACTGCACTCGGGCCGCATGGCGGAAAGACCTCGGCACACGATCTGATGCTGGCATCCATTGATCACGCAGTGTGGTTTCACGCACCTATCAACACCAATGAGTGGATGCTCTTTGCGCAGGACACTCCCGTGGCGCGCGGCGGACATGGCCTTGCCCGCGGATTGTTCTACGACCTGAACGGAATCCTCGTCGCTTCGGTGGTGCAGGAATCACTACTGCGCACGCGACTACCCCGCTGACTAGATCTCGGGAACCTCGGGAACGTATTCCGGCGCCGTTCCGCCGCGGCGCTTCGGCAGCCACCAGGCGTTCTCGCCAGGGAGCGGCGCTGGGTAACGATCCAGGGTCTGGTCGAGAAGTGTCTGCATTCGCGAGCGAAGTTCGATCGTCAGCGCGTCAGGATCCTGACCGCGCTCGGGATACATCGGCTCACCGAGGGTGAGGCACACGGTGCGACCGCGAGTGAGGTCCTTGTGACCGTAATAGAGAATGCGTTGACCGCCGTAGATGATCATCGGCACGATCGGCGCCTTGGCACTCATCGCCATCCGAACCGCACCATTCTTGAATTCCTTGATCTCGAATGACTTGCTCATCGTGGCTTCGGGGAACACTCCGACAATCTCACCGGCCTTCAGCGCACCAACCGCATCTCGGAAAGACTGAGACCCGGCTTCACGATCAACGGGGATGTGCTTCATCCCGCGCATCAGCGGCCCCGCGATCTTGTGCTTGAAGATGCCGTCCTTGGCCATGAAACGCACGTGCCGTCCGATGCGTTCCGCGGGGATACCGCCGAGTGCGAAGTCGAGATAACTCGTGTGGTTGATGGCGAGCACGACTCCGCCACTGCGCGGCAGGTTCTCCGCACCTTCGATCACGAACTTGATGCCGAGTCCCTTGAAGACAGACTTAGCCGCGAGGACAACGGGGGGATACACGAAGTCGGCCACGAGCCGAGGCTATCTGCTAATTTCGACACGCACGCGCCGAACGACATGCCGAGTCATCAGAGGGGGTAGCTGTGGGCATCTTGACCTGGGTTCTGCAATTCCTGCTCGCCATTGCCTTCATCGGTGCCGGCTTGATGAAGCTCAGCAGCCCGAAGGATCGCCTGGTCGAGCGCATGGAGTGGGCACGCGGTGTCACTCAGCGTGGAATCAAGGTGATCGGGCTCGTCGAACTGCTCGGTGGCATCGGGCTCGTGCTGCCAGCGCTGACAGGCGTTCAGCCCTGGCTGACCACCGTGGCAGCGTTCGGCCTTGCCATCACGATGGTGCTCGCGGTCTATACCCACGTTCGCCTTAGAGAAGTGTCACAAGCACTGCCGGCCGCGGTACTCCTTCTCTTGCTGATCATCACGATCGTGGGGCTCCTCTCTCGGTCGTAACCGACGTCCTCATGTGCACGATGAGAGCGCACCACCCGAACCACCGAGAGCCCTCCGCAGGACTCCCCCTAGGCTTTCGGTATGGCCAGTGCTGACCGACTCGTGTGGATCGACTGCGAGATGACCGGACTCGATCCGAAGTTCGACGAGATCGTCGAGATTGCCTGCATCGTGACTGATGCAGAGCTCAATGAACTCGACGAGGGCATCACGCTCGTGGTCAAGCCCGGCGAGGAGTCCTTCGCCGGCATGGATGACTTCGTCGTCAATATGCACACGGTCTCCGGCCTCATCGAGGAGATTCCCCTCGGTATCGACCTCGCTGATGCTGAGCAACAAGTCCTCGCCTACGTGAAGACGCACGTACCCGAGGCTCGCAAGGCACCGCTCGCTGGCTCGAGCGTTTACGTCGACCGTGGTTTCCTTGCG
>CALFIA010000081.1 GCA_937876275.1 uncultured Actinomycetes bacterium
ACACGGGGATTCATCGCCGCACTCTGCGCCAGATTCTTGCCGCACGCCTTGATGGCGTGACCATTCTCGGCAAGCGCGGCGTTTCCTACGTCGAGGACGCCGATGGCGTCACTCTCACACTGGATGACGGCAGCACCCTCCGCGGTGACCTACTGGTCGGCGCCGATGGCGTGCGCTCGCCCTTGCGTACGCAGCGCCACCCCGGGGCACGCGTACAAGAGGCCGGCATCCAGGGAATCAGCCTGTTCGGACTGACACCGATCACCCCCGAACTCGAGGCTGTTCTTCCCGAGGAGCTTTACGACGGCAATGCCATCATCGTGGCCGACCGCACCGGCAAGCGCTGTTTGCTCGTAGCTTTCCGCTCGCGCGAAGACCTGCCGGCTCTGGCCGCCAAGGTCGCACCCGACGTTCATCTCGATGAGGTTCCGCCTTACTTCATGATCAGCTGCAGCGTGGTGGAAGGCACCGAGATTCCGCACCGCGATGACTGGACCCCCGAGACCCCTGCGAGACTTCGCGAGGCGATGCTGCAGGCCATCGATGGCTGGCACCCCGCCGTGGCAGCTCTTGTCGCGGGGCAGGATCTCGACACGATCTTCCGAATCCCCTTCGCCTACGTCGAGCCAATGGAAGCCTGGGCACCGAGCAGAGTCACGATGGTCGGCGACGCGGCACATGCCATGCTGCCGACGCTAGGCATGGGCGCGAACATGGCACTCAACGATGCTCGTCTCCTCGTCGATGCGCTCGCTGCACAAGACGATGTCGTCGCGGCGGTCGGCTCTTACGAGGCTCAGATGCGAGAGACTGCGTACCCGATTCTGCTTGCCACCGTCGATCACGATCGCGCGTTCGGCGGCGGCGGACTCAAGACTCTCGATGAGTAGCACTGCACACCAGAACCCCTGCACGACGACAAAGGAGACGCACGATGACCTTCAGTGATCCGACCTGGGCCGGAATCCTCCCCGGCGAGCCCAAGCCCTTCTTCCTTGAGTCAGGGCAGGGCGAAAGAAGCGCCGTCTTCGATTCGCTCGTGACCGTGCTCCTTTCCGCTGATGAGACGCAGAACCAGTTTGGAGTCTTCACCCTTGAGGCACCTGCCGGACGCACGATCGTGTCGCATACGCATGAGGATGTGCACGAGATCTTCTACGTGATCGAGGGCAAGGTGAAGGTCTTCGTCGAAGACCACGAGGGCAACCAGGAGGCTCGCATTCTCACGCCCGGTGACTTCGGCTACGTTCCCGCCACCTACCTGCACGCCTTCCGCGCAGAGGGTGACTTCAACAAGATCCTCGGAGTCTGCACCGCAGGCTTCGAGCGCTTCTTCCAGGCACTGGGCAAGAACACCGATGACACCATGCCGCCAATGCCGCCCTACATTCCCTCACCCGAGCAAATGGGCCAGGCGTTCGGTCGATACAGCAACATCCCGAAGTTCGATCAGGAGTGGAAGGAGTAGTGAGCGACTGGATCGACGTTCACGCTCATTTCACCACTCCCGAGTACATCTCTGCCGCTTCGGCTGCCGGTTACGAGTTCCCGGATGGAATGAAGGGTTATCCCTCCTGGTCAGTCGATGAGCACCTGGCGATGATGGATGCCCAAGGCATCGCGACATCAGTGCTCTCCATGTCG
>CALFIA010000082.1 GCA_937876275.1 uncultured Actinomycetes bacterium
CTCGACTGCCGCATCGACGCTCTGCACGGCAGTATCGAGATCTGCAAGAAGTGGATTTTCCTCCGACGTCTGGAAGGCATTGACACCGACCACGATGTCTTCACCGGATTCAACGCGGGCTCGACGCATGGCATGCGATTGCACGAGTTGAGTCTTCATATAGCCGCTGTCGACAGCGCTGACCGCACCGCCCATCTCCAGCACTCGATCCAGTTCTGCCGTGGCTTCGACTACGAGATTCGCCACGATCCCCTCCACCACGACAGATCCTGTGAAGATGTCGTCGTACTCGAGCAGGTCACTCTCGAACGCGAGCACTTGCTGGATCCGCATCGACCACTGCTGATCCCACGGTCGCGGCAGGCCGAGAGCCTCATTCCATGCCGGCAGCTGCACGGCGCGTGCCCGGGCATCCTTCGAGAGCGTGACTGCGAGCATCTCGAGCACGATGCGCTGAACGTTGTTCTCCGGCTGCGCCTCGGTCAGACCCAGGGAGTTCACCTGAACGCCGTAGCGGAATCGACGCTGCTTGGCATTCGTGACGCCGTATCGCTCGGCGGTGATGCGATCCCACATCTCGACAAAGGCACGCATCTTGCACATTTCCTCGACGAAACGGACGCCGGCATTGACGAAGAAGGAGATGCGTTCGACGACCTCACCGAATCGATCCTCGGGAATTTGACCCGAGTCGCGAACAGCATCGAGCACAGCAATAGCGGTGCTCAGCGAGTAGGCGATCTCCTGCACGGGTGTCGCACCGGCCTCCTGCAGGTGATAGCTGCAGATATTGATCGGATTCCACTTCGGCACGTTGTTCACGGTGTACGTGATCATGTCGGTGATCAGGCGAAGCGAGGGTGCCGGCGGGAACACGTACGTTCCCCGCGACAGGTACTCCTTGATGATGTCGTTCTGGGTAGTGCCGGCCAGAAGCACGGGCGAAGCACCCTGCTCCTCTGCGACGGTGACATACAGGGCGAGCAGCCACATGGCAGTCGCATTGATCGTCATCGAGGTGTTCATCTCACCCAGCGGAATCTGATCGAACAGCTGTCGCATGTTGCCCAAGTGAGACACGGGCACGCCCACCTTGCCGACTTCTCCGCGTGCCATCACCGAATCAGGGTCGTAACCGGTCTGGGTGGGCAGGTCGAAGGCCACCGAGAGCCCGGTTTGCCCCTTAGCCAGGTTACGGCGATACAGGGCATTGGACTCCACGGCCGAGGAATGACCCGCATAGGTGCGGATCAGCCAGGGGCGGTCCTTAGGGTTCGGCATGCTCGGAGGGTATCTAGGCCACGAGTCGCGAGGTGGCCGCTCTCGCGAGACACTGCTCACATGCCCGCCTGGAACGCGTATTCCTACGCCTTCGGCCCGCTGTTCGCGGCGGCGCTCATCCTCTTCTTCGTGTTCTTCCTTCGCTGGGCCTTTCGCCGAGGAACCTCGGTTGTCGCGGCGCCTGCCAAGGCTGGAAGGACTGACGAGTACGGGGTCTTGACTCCCATCGCCTCCCCCGGCACGTACGTGGAGGGCGAGATGATCCGCCGCAGACTCGAGGACGCCGGAATCAGGTGCACGCTGGCCCAGACTCTCGACGGACCACGCGTCATGGTCTGGCCCGCCGACGCAGACCGAGCCAAG
>CALFIA010000083.1 GCA_937876275.1 uncultured Actinomycetes bacterium
TCAGCCGCGAGCTCGGCCTGAGCACGCCGTGGGGCGTAGTCATCGTCGGTCTCGGCAACCTGGGGAATGCACTCGTGGCCTATCGCGGCTTCGCGTCGCGCGGCTTCGACGTTGTCGGAATTGTCGACACGCACCCAGATGTCGTCGGCACCTCGATCCGCGTCGGTGATCACACTCTGCGCGTCTCGCCGCTCGTTGACCTCGAGGCAGTCGTCAGCGAACGCAATGCCGCTATCGGAGTCATCGCGACACCTGGCGAGGTCGCTCAGGATGTCTGCGATCGACTCGTCGCCTCAGGTATTCGCAGCATCTTGAACTTCGCCCCGGTCGTACTCGTTGTTCCTGACGACGTCGAGGTGCGCAAGGTCGACCTTGCAGTCGAGCTTCAGATCCTTGCCTTCCACGAGCAACGTCGCGGCGAGGAGCCGCCCGTCATACGTCATGCACATCCGCCCGCCGGCTATGAGCACTCGCCGCGAGGCTACGAGGAAGCACTGCACGCATGAGCCCACGAACCACTCAGAAGACGTCAACTTCAGGAGACACCACCGTGACCACCACGAAGGCCCGCAAGAAGCCCAACGGCCCAGTTGCGCTCGTTGCCGCAGGCCCGGGCGACCCCGATCTGCTCACCCTGCGCGCTGCAGCACTGCTGCGCGACGCCGAGTACATCGTTGTCGACGCCGATGCTGCTGAGGTCGCGGCAGTGCACGCCTCACCCGAGGCCGAGGTCATCGTCGCCGTCAGCGCGAGCGGACTCCCGCTCGAACATGCTGAGCGCGCCAAGCTCGTGATCGATGCGGCCAAGGAAGGCAAGCGCACTGTTCGCCTCATCGCCGGCGATCCGGTTGTCGATGGCACCTTGCTGCACGAAGCCGGCGCACTGCGCAAGGCCAAGGTGACCTTCGAGGTCGCTCCCGGCGTCAGCGACATCACCGGCGTTCCGGCATATGCGGGCTTCGGTCTCACGGGCGGTCGCACTCGCCAGATTCGCATCATCGATGCCAACGACACCGACCTCGTCTGGTCGGAGTTCATCAACCCGCGCGTGACTCACGTATTCCTCGAAGGCGCCGATCAGGCAGTCGAGATCGCGGCGAAGCTGCTCGGTGCCGAAGCCGATCCCCGTACACCGATCGCGATCACTCGCCGCGGCACCACGGTCGATCAGCGCACCATCGTCGGAACGCTGGGCGACATCGCTTCCATCGTGAAGTCGGCCAAGCAGGCCGGTTCCGGTGTCGTTGTCGTCGGTGAGGTCGTCGCGCAGCGCGAGAAGCTCGACTGGTTCGAGGTCAAGGCACTCTTCGGCTGGCGCGTGCTCATTCCCCGCACTCAGGAGAACGCCTCGCCGATCATGTCGATGCTGCGCCGTCACGGCGCCGTGCCGATGGAGGTCGCCACGATCTCGGTCGAGCCGCCGCGCACCCCGCAGCAGATCGATCGCGCCATTCATGGTCTGGTCTCCGGACGATTCGAGTGGATCGGCTTCACCTCGGTCAATGCGGTGCGTGCCATTCGCGAGAAGCTGCAGGAGTACGGCCTGGATGCTCGTTCATTCGCAGGCCTCAAGGTTGCTGCGGTGGGCGAGGCCACGGTCGAGGCGCTGATCGAATTCGGCGTGCGCCCTGATCTCGTCCCGCCGACCGACCAGACCACGAGCGCACTGCTCGAGGAGTGGCCGCCTTACGACTCGCTCACTGATCCGATCAATCGGGTCTTCCTGCCGCGCGCCGATATCGCCACCGACACCTTGGTGGCGGGGCTCAGCGATCTCGGCTGGGAAGTGGAAGACGTCACGGCCTACCGCACCGTTCGCGCTGCCCCGCCGCCCGCCGAGACTCGTGAGGCCATCAAGACCGGTGGTTTCGATGCAGTGCTCTTCACGTCGAGCAGCACCGTGCGCAATCTGGTCGGCATCGCCGGCAAGCCTCATCACTCGACTGTGGTCGCGTGCATCGGTCCGCAGACGGCAAAGACTGCCGAGGAGCACGGCCTGCGCGTCGATGTCATGGCTGACACCAGCACGACTCATGCACTGGTCGAGGCGCTTGCTGCCCACGGTGAGGTGCTGCGCGCTGCAGCACTTGAGACGGGTGAGGGCACCTGGCGTCCGAGTCGTCGTCGCCCGGCAGCACGCCGCAAGGTCACCTAATGACCCGCACGGTCGTGCACCTGCTGCGTCACGGAGAAGTCTTCAATCCAGAAGGCGTGCTCTATGGCCGGCTGCCCGGCTATGTGCTCTCTGATCTTGGTCATGAGATGGCTGGTCGCGCGGCGACCGCTCTCGCCGGCAATGACATCACCGCGGTGATCTCGTCGCCGATGGAGCGAGCGCAGCAGACCGCGGCACCGATGGCGGCCGCGCATGGGCTCGAGATCGGCATCGATGAGAACCTGATCGAGGCCGAGAACATCTTCGAAGGTCAGCGAGTGAGCGTCGGCGATGGCGTGCTCAAGCAGCCTCGTACCTGGCGTCATCTCTGGAATCCGTTTAAGCCGTCTTGGGGTGAGCCGTACGACGTCGTAGCCGCTCGCATGCATCGCGGAATTGACGCCGCACGTGAGCAGGCTCGAGGCCATGAGGCAGTTCTCGTCAGCCATCAGCTGCCAATCTGGATCGCCCGGCTTGCGGCCGAGAAGCGACGTCTGTGGCACGACCCTCGTAGCCGACAGTGCACCCTCGCATCCATCACCTCGCTCGAGTACTCCGGTGATGACCTGGTCGCGATCTCGTACACGGAGCCTTCGCGCGACCTGCTCGTCAAGGCAAGCAAGATCGCCGGGGCGTAATGTCACGCAGCCGCGCACTGCCCGTCATTGCGATGGGCATTGCCCTGCTCGCCCTCACGGCATGCGGGAGCAAGGAGCCCGCGGCAGGCTCAGGTTTCGTGGCCGGCGACGGCTCTCTTGTGGTGATCGACTCCTCGCAAAGACAACCGGCGCCTGAGATCTCGGGTACGACTCTCGATGGCAAGCCGTTCAGTCTGTCGTCACTTCGCGGGAAGATCGCGGTACTCAATGTCTGGGCCTCGTGGTGCGCGCCGTGCCGCGCGGAGGCACCGGTACTCGAGAAGACCTGGCAATCTCAGCAGGGCAATGGAGTGCAGTTCATCGGCCTCGACACCCGTGACTCCGATACCTCCGCATTGTCATTCATCAAGAAATTCGACATCACCTACCCGAACGTCATTGACCGCGACGGCGCCTTGCAGCTGCGCT